>DAOVAM010000113.1 GCA_030671065.1 Candidatus Aminicenantota bacterium | reverse complement strand
GCCCTGTCAGATGAAGAAAAGCCTGTATTTTTTCTTTTAAAAACAAAATGCAAGGTCGTTGCCCTTGACCTCGAAGTCGAGGAGGGGAGTATCATCCTGGCAGATGCCAGACAGCTTAAGAGAGAATGAGTTCGTTCTGGAATAGAATCCCCCTGAAAATCCTTGAACCTTGCCTATGTATTGTGAGAGAATTGTTGTAATCATGAAAGGAGTGGTGTCATGGCAAAAAAAATAGGAAGGAGAGAGTTTGTCAAAAGTACGGCGAAAATAGGAATTTCCGCTGTGCTGGGAGGGAGTGTCATTTCCCAGTTCTCATGTTCTCAGGCAGGAATGTGTGACATAGCAGTGGCTTCTGGTGAAGATTACTTAAAGAACACAATTAAAGCCGTTGAGCTTCATGGAGGAATGATGAAGTTCGTGAAAAAGGGCTCCAAAGTGGCTATCCTCCCCAACACTCAGAGCAGGCATCCTGGAACGTTTACAAACCCAGATATTGTTCGTGCGGTTATCAGGACATGCAAGGAAGCAGGAGCTGCAGAGGTCAACTGCCTCAGCTGGCTGACTCCCAAACATTGGGCAGATACAGGTTTAGACAAAGCCGTACAAGAAGAGGGGGCGAATTTAAAATTGATTGAGAGGGATGATGAAGCTTTGTATACACCCGTTCCTATTCCTGGGGGTATAGCTCTCAAGCAGGCCCAGATTATGAATGAATTTTTCAATAATGATGTCTTCATTGATATGCCTGTCACAAAGGACCATGCAGGAAACAAATTCACAGGAACTCTAAAAAATTTGATGGGTCTGAATTACCGTGTCAACAACAGGACGTTCCACAAAGAGGGATGGAGGACGGAGCAGAGCGCAATCGAACACCTTGATCAGTGCATCGCGGATTTGAATACTGTAGTCAAGCCGACACTCTGTGTGGTGGATGCGACAGAATTCATAACCACTAACGGTCCTTTCGGCCCGGGTAAGCTCCTTAAACCTCAGAAGGTCATTGCAGGAACAGATAGAGTGGCCATAGACGCCTACTGCGCGACTCTGTGGGGCCTGGAAGCCAGGGATATAATCATGATCAATAAAGCGTATGAGCACAAACTCGGCCAGATTGACCTGCAGAAGGTGAAGATCCAAGAAATTAAAGCCTGACTGCGAAGTTCGCAATGACATCTTTTATTATGTAAGGGCGAGCCAACGTGGTAATTTTAGTGTCAAATCTCTTGTGCTGAAGATATATTTTGTCAAAAAGGACCGGCATAGCTGAATGATCAGAAATCATAGAGTCTTGACAGTCTTTCTCATCTCCAGCATGTTTCTTCTTTTTGCGCCGTCAGGTGCGCATTCATCCGTTCCTCTTGACCTTTACAAATTCCTTCCATTATCAGGTGAAGTGGGAGAGTGGGAAAGAAATGATCAGCCACAAGATTACAGAGGCGAGGATTTGTATGAGTACATAAACGGAGGCGCTGAAATCTATCATGAGTACGGATTTAATCGGGTTATTGTGCAGGATTTCAGAAACAAGAGTGGAAAGTCCATCTCTGTAGAAATCTTCGAAATGGAGGATTCTGAAAGCGCCTACGGGATTTACACATTCAAAACTCACTTGGAAGACAAGAAGTTATCCTTGGGCTCTGATGCCCAGCTCTCGGATTATTATCTAAATTTTTGGAAAGCGAATGTATTGGTCACGATCACCGGGTTCGATGAAGACGAGGAGACAATTGAAGGGCTTCAAGAGCTTGCGCGGGCTGTGGAAGCGAAAATGAAGCTAAATGGAGAAAAACCTCATCTTGTCTCCGTTTTACCCAAAAAGGAGCTAATCACAACAAGCATCAAGTATTTCGAAGGGAATTTGGGATTGTACAACAGCTATTCTTTTTTCGCTCGGGATATCTTCAGCCTCGAAAAGGGGATAAAAGGCGACTATGAGAGTGGCTACAGTGTTTACTTTATTCAGAGCAAAAATGGTGAGGTGGGACAGAAAAGATTCGATGAAATAAAGAGGGATTTTGAGGGAAGTCCGAGATACAAAAATTTTAATTCTCTTGAAAAAGAGCTCTTCATGGTCGAAGACAGAAAAAGCAAACGAATTTTCATCTCATATTTTAAAGACAGCATACTGATTGTCATGGGGGCAATCCCTTCGCATCAAGTAAAGGAAATCTTTTCCAGTATACAGGAAAATATAGGGAAATAAGACTGAAGTTCTCGTTCAGGGGAAAAGAGAACTTCATGCATGAACAGAGGGTCATTCTGTTTAATAACTGAGATGGCTTTCGTAAGGGTCATGTTAAGGGAGGAGAATCCAATGATAGAATTAAAACAACGCGAAGTTACCGATTCATTCAAAGGTTTTTCCAGACGGGATTTTGTGAAATATCTGTTTGCCGGTTCAGCTTTATCCCTGGCTACTCTGAATAAGCTCAATGCCTCGATTTATCAAAACGTCACTTCTCTGAACCAGAAATACATCGAAGATGAATCTCCGGATGGAGTGTACTGGGATGCCTTGAGCAAACATTTTCTCTTCAAGGACGGACTGATCATGATGAACAACGGAACGGTCGGTCCGATGCCCAAACCCGTTTTTAACACATTGATGAAATATTTCAGAATTCAAGTTACAAATCCCTTTGATGTTTATAATTTTATTCCCAGAAAAAAGGAAGAAGTCCGGACCAAGCTCGCTCAGTTTATTAATGCTTCTCCCGATGAGATTGTGATAACACGGAATACAACAGAGGGAATGAATTTTGTGGCCAATGGACTGGATATGAAAGAGGGGGATGAGGTTCTTCTTTCCACCATGGAGCATCCTGGCGGAACTCATCCCTGGAGACTGAAGGAAAAAAGATTCGGTATTAAAATAAAAGAAGTTCCAATCGGACTTCCTCCGAAGAATGTGGATGAGATCGTGAGCGCTTTTGATAAAGCCATAACACCCCGAACAAAGATCATCAGCATCAGCCATACAGTCTTCATCTCAGGTCTTATTGTTCCGCTCAAGGAATTATGCCAGATGGCGCATGAAAAGGATGTGCTTGTTATTGCGGATAGTGCCCACGGAATCGGGATGCTGGACCTGAACATGAAAGAATTGGGGATTGATTTTTTTGCTTCCAGTCCCTACAAGTGGCTGGGTGCGCCGACTGGGGTGGGACTGTTGTACGTGAGAAAAGAAGCCCAGGATGAGTTGTGGCCCACGATCGCCTCTTCCGGCTGGGACCGTCATGAAAGCGCAAGAAAATTTGAGACATTGGGCCAGAGAGCCGATGCCCTCACGATCGCCCTTGGTGAAGCCTTGGATTTTCAGAATGCTATCGGCAAGAGAAGAATAGAGAGAAGGATCAAGACTCTTGCCGGATATTTGAAACGGGAACTGAACAATATACCTGGAGTCAAACTCCATACTTCACAGGACTTCTACCTCAGTGGAGGGCTCACAGCGTTTTCCGTCAAAGGCATCGATCCCCAAAATATAGTCAATTACATGAGGGAAAAATACAACATCGTTGTCAGGACCATCGGAAATAAGGAAAAGGGCACTTATGGAGTGAGAGTTTCGACTCATATCTATGTATCTCTCAAGCATGTCAACTTGTTCCTGGAAGGATTGAGGCACTTGGTCAAGCGAAAAGTCTGATCAAATACCTGTATTCATTCGCAGTCTGTATTGTCCTCTTTAGCGGACATTGTGATTTGAGTAGCAAAAGGGATTTTTTGTAAAATTCTTTAACACCTCAAAATTCTCCTCTTGAAAACTCCGGTTTTTTCCCAGGAGAGACCAGGAGTATCCCATTATTCTATTTGGCATAAAAATTGCTCTTTTTTTAATTGAAATGTGGGAAAATAAGAGAAAGCATCAGACAGCTCCCTTTGATTTTTATTCCAAGCAGACGATTGCCTTCATAGTTGTTTTTCTCTTATTCGTAATCTTGAAAGGATGTCCCACCTTAGGAATTACTCACGAATACGCTGGAGAATTCCTGGCCAATGACAGCGGAGTTTCACACGGCGGTTTTGAATGGAGCAGTCAGTACACAGCCAGCCTGGTCATACGCGGAACCAGGGGAGATTTAATCCTGACTCATAAAATTGGGCTTGGAGATTATCTAAGGAAACATGAATTCTCAGTGACTGATTTTGCTGAGGTCGCAGGAAACATAAGTTTTAAGATAGAGGGCCGAGCCGCGTCTCTTTTTATTGTTAAAGAAGACACCATCTGGAACAGGCAGTATGATGGCTATTTCACAGGCAACAAGACGAGTGACCTCTCAGAGAAGGTCGGTTACCTTCCTATCGAACCCTTTGTCGGATTCAACTCAAGCTTTTATATTGACCTGAGATTCTTGCCTGGCCAACCTGAACCGGATTTGATAGCGTTGATCAAGGACGCCATCTGACAAATTCTGCCGTACTCTCCAATGAGGATCACCTCTTTTTCATCACTTCTTTGTACCGGAAGCACTCCACTGTATGGTCATTGACCATTCCCACTGCCTGCATATGGGAATAACAGATTGTTGGCCCTACGAATTTGAATCCTCTTTTGATGAGATCCTTGCTCATTTCATCTGATTCACGCGTTTTTGGAGGTATGTCTGCCATCGTTTTCCAGGAGTTTATCTTTGGCTTTCCACCCACGAATTGCCAGATGTAAGCGTCGAAACTTCCAAATTCTTTCTGAACGGCTATGAATGCCCTAGCGTTTTTAATGGCTGCTTCAATTTTCAAGCGGTTTCTTATAATCCCCTCGTTCGAAAGGAGTTCTTTGACTTTCTTTTCGTCATAGCCAGCGACCTTTATGGGATCAAAGTTGTCGAAGGCTTTTCGGTAATTTTCACGTTTTTTAAGGACGGTCAGCCAGCTCAGACCAGCCTGAGCGCCTTCCAGGATGAGAAACTCGAACTGTTTCCTCTCGTCATGCACAGGGACTCCCCATTCATGGTCATGATAGCTCAGATAAAGGGGATCGTCTCCGACCCATTCACACCTTTTCTTCATTGTGTGCCTCCCACATCTCTCTAGTATAGTCAATTTGGACCAAATACAGAAATTTGTGCGCAGCATCCTCTTTTAAATGCAGTTGCACCTGTCCGTTTTTTATTCTCCAGGATGCTGAAAAAAACAGTTTTCTTTTTCTTTCTTTATTCCGCTATAATAATGTTCTCACAATTTGTATTAAGGAGGTTGGAATTGAAAAAATTCATCGGTGTAATGCTCATGGTTTTCATTCTTTTTTCTCCTTCATTTACCAAGGACAAGAAAGCAACCAAAGTCACCTTTGATGCTAAAGCTGCCTGGACTTACATAAGGGATATGTCAACAGATGAGATGAGGGGGCGAAAAAGTGGACAGCCGAGCGGTGTTATGGGAGAAGAATATGTTGCTTCAAAGTTCAAAGAGTGGGGATTGGAACCCGCAGGCGATAACGGAACGTACTTCCAGAATTTTACGATCGAGCACCGCAATGTCGAGGAAGGAGTCAACTTTGAAATTGTCACGGCAAGAGAAAGACGCGACTTCTATTACGGTGAGAACTGGCGAATCCAGAGATATTCCGGGTCCGGGCATTTCTCGGAGGAAATCGTGTTTGTCGGATACGGGATCCATGCACCTGATAAGGAGTATGATGATTATGCTGGAGTCGATGTCAAAGGGAAAGTGGTCATGTTTACCACAGGCTCCCCTCAGAAGCTCGCCAAGAAACTCGGGGATGCGGCCACTTCGGAGAAGAAGATTGATGCGGCTCAGAAGCTCGGTGCCCGGGGGATCATTGTTTTCCGTAATACTCCGAGCACAGGTCGCTTTTATGGGATAGGTGTCCGGAAGGAGCAGTATAAGCCGGATTTTCTGATATTATCCATCGAGAGCAACGTGACAGATTTCATCTTCAAAGATCTGAAAACAGAGACGCGTTACCTGTTCAGAGAGATCGACAGCAAAGGCAAACCGCAGTCTTTTACCACAGGAGTGAGGGCGTTTGTTTCTGTTCGATCCATTTTTGATGAGAAAAGAGCCACGCGGAATGTGGTTGCCAAGATCACAGGAAGCGATAAAAAATTGAAGAACGAATACGTAGTCATAGGTGGCCATATGGACCATCTGGGAGTTAGCCCGATGGGCGATGTGTATAACGGAGCCAATGATAATGCCTCTGGAACCGCGGTGGCGATGGAGATCGCCCGCGTGATGAAGCTCAATAAAGCCAAACCCAAAAGAACGGTTGTGTTTGCAGGGTGGGCAGGTGAGGAGCAGGGGCTTCTCGGTTCTCGATATTATGCCGAACATTCTCCTACGATCGAGAAAACAATAACGTACATCAACATGGACATGGTGGGGCACGGCAGTGGGAATGTTCCTCTCAGGGGTGAATATTACGCGCCTCATATCTGGCAGCTTTTGAAGGGAAAACTCCCCAAAGAGATCATGGAATATGTCAAACCAGGCCGGGGAGGTCCGGGCGGTTCCGACCACACGCCCTTTTTAGAGAAAGGAGTTCCTGCCTTTGGCGTGATGACCGAGGGTCACCATTTCAAGTATCATCGTCCCGGTGATGATATCGATTTGATCAAACCCGAGATTCTGCAGAGAGTCGGCGATCTGGTCTATGCCTCTGTCCAGATACTGGCTTCTGAGCCAGGGGATTTCATCAAGCCGATGAGACAGGCTGTGTATTATCTGAAATACCAGGACCTCACCAATTTCAAGTTCGAGCCGCTCTCACATGTCATAGAAAAACACG
>DAOVAM010000186.1 GCA_030671065.1 Candidatus Aminicenantota bacterium | reverse complement strand
TCTTCTTCTAAATATTCAAATTATAAAGAAAGAACAGGCCTGTCAAGAAAAAAGGAAAAGAAAGCACTATTGGGGCCACGCTTCCAAAACTTCAGTCACTGGAGGAAGACCTTTTAAATTGAAAATAACAGGACAGGCTTTTCCACTCGTGATGCCTGAAAAACAGGAATCAAGCCTGAATCCAGCAATCCAGATAAAACAAGGTCCCAGTCTCAAAAATTACTGAAGTTATTGAAGCCTGACCCCATCTGTTAATGTCTTTTCTTGTATCTTTCGAGAAGTTCCGTGTAAATGTTGGAAAGGTCGATCTGTTTCCCGTCGATGAAAACGTACTTGATGTTGGTTCTCACATCGAGCATGTCGCCGTCAGCGAGCACGATGTTGGCCAATTTGCCCTTTTCCAGACTGCCCATCATATTGTCCACGCCGAATATCTGGGCCGGATAGATCGTCACCCCTTTGAGAGCTTCTTTCTTGTCCATTCCGAAGGCCGCAGCTTTTGCGGCATGATAGGGCAGGTCCTTAGCCATACTTGCGCTCTGCGAGGAGAAGGCAAATTGGACTCCTTTTTTAGCCAGAATACCAGGGTTTCTGTATATAGAATCATACCCATCTTCCCACTTGGTGGGCATGGCATTGAGCGATCCGAAAATAACAGGAATTCCCGATTCTTTCAAATCATCAACAACTTTCCAACCTTCAGTCACTCCAAAAAAGATGGCTTTCAGGTTTTCTTCTTTGACAAACTGAATAGCTGCCTTTATAGCGTTTTCCGCATCGACAGAGATCATAACCGGCAGTTTGCCGCTGATAACAGGGAGGAGATATTCCAGTTTCTCATCGAACTCGGGCAGGGGAAGGTTCATATTTTTTTTCGCTGCGTCTTTTCTTTTGTGGTAATAGCGGGCAGTTTTCAAAACATTCTTCAGCTCTTCGATCTGTTTGGAAGTTTGATCTGGAGGCTGAGGCTGGCTTCTTCTTGCACGTGGGAGGGATGGAAACTGAATGTACATGGCTACAGAACTCTTGATAACCATTTCTTCAGGGGTCCAGCCCACGAGCCGGATTAAGCCACTCCGGCCTGAAATGAGACCCCCAGTGCAAACCACAACGGCCGTAGTGATGCCGTTAGATCTGGCTATGGGAATATGCATGGAATCTGGCCAAATAGCTTCCACAGCTTTCACTTGCGGATTGAACCTTCCTGTCTCTCTGTAATCCACTGTCGCTCTCACTGCACCTATTTCTTGAAGACCTAAATAGCAGTAGCTGTCGATCATCCCCGGATAAGCAATCATACCTTTGGCCTCAATTGTCCTGGCCCCGACTGGAATGCTGACGTTTTCTCCGATATCCGCAATCTTTCCATCCTTGATGAGGATGGTTCCCTCTTGGATATCCTCACCCACAACAGGAATGATTTTTGCGCCCTTTATGGCGATAACGTCGGTATCTTCTCCAAAGACCAAGCTAAATGAGGAGCAGAATATCACTAATGCAAGACATGTCCATATTTTCCTTGTCATCTTCTTCCTCCCTTTTTATTCTTCACTTCCGCCTTCTTTTTTTTCTCCATTTCTTCTCTCTCTTTGAGATATTGCGCCCGGTCAAAATAGATTTCTCCTTCAACGATTGTCATCTGGCACACCGTGTATATACTGAGAGGATGTTCGTTGAAAATGGCAATGTCTCCATGCTTTCCGACTTCCAGGCTTCCTGCAATCTTTTCCACGCCGAGCTGAATGGCGGGGTTGATAGTGATCAATTTCAGGGCTTCGTCTTCAGAAAGACCTCCGTACTTTATGGATTTTCCAGCATCGTTGAACAAGCGCCGGATCCTTTCCCCACTGTCTGAATTGATGGAAACAAGCACGCCTTCTTGTGTGCAGAAGGCTGCATTGTAGGCGATCCCTTCAGATGCTTCGACCTTATAGGCCCAATTATCCAGGAAGATGGAGATCCCGATCCCTTCTTCGGCCAGTTCCTTTGTAATCTTAAAGGCCTCTGAAATGTGCTCGAAGCAGCTGATTTTAAATCCAAATTCCTTGGAAAGTTTGATAAATTCGAGCGTTTCATCAGCTCTGTAGCTGTGACACCGGGCCAGCATTTTTCCATGCATCATATCAGCCAGCTGTTCCATCTGAAGATCTTTTCGAGGAGGGATCAGATTCTTTGCTGATTTCTTCGATTTTTTCGCTTTCGAATACCTGTCCCATTGCTCCATATAATTCTTTGCCTTCGAGAACTCCCGGCGAATGATGGCGTTGACACCCATGCGCGATTGAGGATAACGCGGCGTTCCCACACCAGAAGAGCTTGCCCTTTTAGGATTCTCGCCTAGAGCGAACTTCAGAGTCCTGTACGCTTCATGAACGATCATCTCTTCCGATGTTTTCCCCCACTTCATTTTCAGGACGACATTCTCGCCTCCGATCGGGTTACCGCTGCCGTGCATGGTGTGGACCATCGTAACTCCACCGGAAAGTGCAGTGTAAATGGAATTGGACTCTGCATCAATCACATCTCGCATCCTGACCTCAGGCACGATCGCATCCCCCATTTCATTCGTACCTGTGAGCGCGATATGGGTATGAGAATCTATCACTCCAGGGATCACATACTTCCCTGTTGCATCCACGATTTTTATGCCTTTAGGCGCCTTGATGTTCTTTCCGACCTTTTTTATAATTCCTCCAACAACAAGAACATCTCCGTTGAGGATAGAGCCTTTGGTGACCGTTAGAACTGTTCCGTTTTTGATCAATAGATCCTGCGCCGAAGAAAAACCGGGGATTAAAGTCAAACACAGACACACAAGTGAAATCATCAATTTTTTCTTCATGGTTTTTCTCCTTCAATCACTCTGATCAGGGATTCGTGTCGCCTTCAGCTCAGCACTGCCTCCCCCGAAAGAAATCGTCCCTTGTATCGAATCCTTTTCCGCAGTCCCGCTGAACGCCACTTCCATCGATTCATCCATCATAGTAATGGATAAACTGAACGTGAGTTCCTTGCCGCTCAAAATCCCATCACTGATATCCCATTGACCCATCTCTGAAGAGATGAATCCGCTGATGGAATTCCCCTCCTGCTGGACTTCAAGAGTCACATCCTGTTCGCCCATAGCACTTAAGATCGTGGCTTTCCATTTTCCTGTCAAGTTTAGAGCTGTGGGCTTGGCTTTTTTCGGAGGCTCTTTAACTTCAAAAGAAAGACCATCCACAAAAACTCTCCGCATCTTCGTCTTCTCCTCAAAAATTTCTCCTGAAGTGAGGACAATATTGGCGACTTTTCCAGGTTCTATGGTCCCCAGAAAATCTGCAACACCCAGGAATTGAGCAGGGATGATGGTCATGGCTTTGAGTGCCTCTTCGCGGGGCAGCCCGGCTTTGATGGCTTTCTGGATATTCTTCTGTATGTCTGATGTTGTTCTCAAGCCAAGGGAAGTCAAGGCAAACTTGATCCCTTTCTTGTGGAGATTCGCCGCATTGGCCGGGTAGATCTCTTCTTCGGCTTTCTTTTTTCTCTCTTCGCCTTGATTCACAAAGATACTGGAGAACGGAGGCTTGAAGTTGAGAGAAACAAGAAGAGGAACTCTCATTTCCTTTACCAGATCAGCGACTCTCCAGGCTTCGTTCGCTCCTGTAAGAAATCCATTCAGCTTGAATTCTTTAATGAGGCGGGAAGCCCTTTTGACATCCTCAAGGTTGGCACAATTGAAAAAAACAGGCTTCTTTTGGACTGTAAAAGGAAACAGGGCTTCGAGATAAGGGTCATATTCAGGTCTCTTTAAACCCCGAGAATAGCTGGCAAACAGAGCTTTGTGGGAGGAATAGTGGGCTGCATCCATGAAAGACTGTTTGAGGAAAGCCATTGTCCCCATCAAACTGGCAGGATACACTCCCCGCGCTGTTGTGAAGTTCACGTGGAGTGCCACTAGGTCTTTAATGACCATAGGTTCTGCTTTTTCTCCGTTCACATTCAAAAGAACACTCTGTCCAGCATAGATCCCTCTTTCTGGAGCTACCAGGACCGTCGTGATCCCAACCTTGTGAAGGTTATCCACAGCAGTCTTTTTGGGCTTCAAAAGTTTATAGGCGGTTCGGTTGACATCCTCAGCCCAGTTCTTCTCCTGAGGCTGTGCAGCCGCCCCACTCGCGCCTCTTGCTCTGGGCTCTTCCCTGGGAACTTCGATAAAGAAACTCGAATGCGCATCGATTAAACCAGGATAAGCGAAAAGCCCTTCAGCTTTAATGACTTCAGCATCTTCAGGGATTGGGACCTTATCTTGGGAACCCACCGATTCGATCAGACCATCACGAATGACAATCACTCCATTCTCAACAGGCGGACCGGAGACAGGATAGATCTTGCAGTTCACGATCGCGTAGGCGGGCCCAACACGAGCAGATGAGAGTTGAATAACAAGAAGAACAACTGTAAATAAAAAAATAAGCGATTGAGTTTTTTTGATTTTCATGTTCCTCCTTTCGTAATAAAATTATTTATATTAATCATCCCCTGATTATTTAGCCACTAAGTTTAGCAAAAAAGAATTAAAAAAAGAAGAGGTCGCTTGATCCCGCTGGACAATTGAATCTCAATCGTATTTAATGATTGAGTTTCGCAGACAAGATCCATCAGATTTTAAAAAACTAAAAACAGAATACAGAAGGCTAAAAACCAGTGAGAAAAGGAATCCAACGACTGTTCGGTGATGTGGCTCAGACATATGAGCTTGTCAATCACGTCCTGACCTTTGGACTCGATATT
>DAOVAM010000145.1 GCA_030671065.1 Candidatus Aminicenantota bacterium | reverse complement strand
TGGCGTCAAAACAGGCTACATAGAGGATGGTATCTTCGGTCTGGAGGAACTTGGATATCTTCTGTTCTAATATCTTGTGGATGTCCTGTGTTCCGCAGATGAACCGGACTGAACTCATCCCGAATCCCCATTCGTCAAGGGCCTTATGGGCCGCTTCTATGACCTTGGGATGGCTCGATAAGCCCAAATAGTTATTGGCGCAAAAATTCAGAACTTCTTTTCCACCCTTCACTTCGATCTCTGCTCCTTGGGGAGTCATGATGACTCTTTCGCCTTTGAACAAACCCGCGTCGCGAATGGATTGGATTTCTTTTGTTAAATCATCTTTTACTTTACCGTACATGAAAAACCTCCTTTTGAAGTCCAGACTATACCAAAAATCACAACGCAGGTCTATATCTTTTCGCTCTTTTTGGATAACTTATCGGATTTTACTCTTTATTTTTTCCCTGCTATAATCTTTGCCATGGAATACGAAGAGAACTATTATTCAGAGACGTACACAGATGATGTCATCCGGCGATTCAAGATCGACAAATTGTACTACAGAGGAAAGACAGGCCATCAGTATGTCGAGTGTTTTCACAATCAGTTTCTCGGTAAAGTTCTCTTCCTGGATGCAAAAATTCAGTCCGCCCAGGTTGATGAATACATATACCATGAATCCCTCGTGCACCCTGCGCTCATCACTCATCCGTCCCCTCGGCAGGTACTGATTCTTGGAGGAGGAGAAGGAGCGACTTTGCGAGAAGTGCTCACGCACGATACAGTCGAAAAAGCCACCATGGTGGATATTGATAAGCAATTAGTCGAGCTGTGCCGGAAGTATTTGCCCGAGTGGTCGGAAGGCGCTTTCTCAAGTTCGAAGACAGATCTGGTCTATGGAGATGCCCGTGAGTTTGTGGAAGGGACACAGAAAAAATATGATGTCATCATCTCTGATTTGACCGAGCCTTTAGAGAAAAACCCATCTGTCTACCTGTTCACCGAAGAATTTTTTTACAGAGTATTTGAAACCCTGCGAGAGGATGGACTGTTTGTTCTTCAAGCAGGAAGTACAGATCCTGTCTATCATCAATTTTACTGTTCTCTGGCAAAGACCATTCAGAGAGTGTTTTCTCTGGTCTACCCGTACTGGACTTTTGTCTTTTCTTTCGGATTGCCCTGGGGCTTTATCCTGGCTTCCAAGTTAAATGATCCTTTGAAACTGTCAGAAAATGAAATATCAGGAAGAATTCGCGATCGAAAAATCAGGAAACTTAGGTTTTATCACGCTGGCCTTCATAGGAGCTATTTTGCCTTGCCTCTGTATTTACTGGAGAATTTGAAAGAAGGGAAGATACTGACTGATAAGAAACCCTTCATCTGGGAATTGTAATGTCGGGGAAAAAACCGCACGAAGATATTTCCATAGAATTCAAAGAATACCACACTCCTTCGAGCGGCATCTTCTTCAAGGCCAGCAAACAACTCTATAAACAGGATTCTCCCTATCAAAAAATAGAAGTTATCGAGAATGAGCATTTTGGCAGGATTCTGCTCCTAGATGGCCTGATCCAGACTACTGAAAAGGATGAGTTTTTCTATCATGAGATGTTGGTTCATCCAGCATTTCTCTCCCATCCTGAGCCAAGAAGCGTCCTGATCATCGGAGGAGGAGACGGCGGCGTGCTTAAGGAAGTCCTTCGCTATCCAGTCGAAAATGTGTGCCTTGTGGAGATCGATTCCCAGGTCATAAAAGTCTCCCAGGAGTATTTTCCTTGGCTTTCCCCCTGTTTGAAAGACGAAAGAACCGAGCTTGTCATTGCTGATGGGACAGAATTCATCGAACAAACGAACAAAACGTTTGATATTGTTTGTGTGGATTCTTCAGAACCGGTTGGCCCGTCTAAGTCTCTTCATGAAGAGGATTTTTATCAGAATATGAAGAGATGTCTCAACTCCAGGAGTATTATAGTCGCTCAAACTGGATCACCGATTTTTCATCAGAACTCGATAAAACTGAAAAATCGTTTCCTGAAGAAGATTTTTAAGGTTGTCTGTTTTTATATGAGCCCTGTTCCGACTTATCCAGGGGGGAGCTGGGCCTTTGTTTTTCTTTCGGACAGTGTCCAATCCCTAGAGATAAACGGGAATCCTCCTGAGGGGCTCCTATATTTTAATCCGGATATCCACCGGGCAGCGTTTTCCCTGCCGAACTTTTTTAAGAACGAGTTGGATTAGTCGAGGTGTCGAAGTTTTAATAATCCAGCTTTCCCTCAGCATGGCGTTTGCCCAGGACGGTGAGCATATCCTCGGTCATCTTGCTCAGGTCGTACTCCGGTTTCCATCCCCACTCCTCTCGGGCGGCTGAGTCATCAATGGAATTCGGCCAGGAGTCAGCGATTTCCTGCCGGAAATCAGGTTCATACTCGACGGTAAATTCAGGGATGTGTTTTTTGATCTCAGCGGCTAATTCGCCGGCTGAGAAGCTCATGGCAGTGACGTTAAAGTCAGAGTGGTGAACAAGCTTGGAGAAATCCGCTTCCATCAGGTCAAAGGTTGCGTTGAGGCAGTCGGGCATGTACATCATCGGCAGCCGTGTGTCTTCCCTGAGGAAACAGGTGTATTTTTTATTCTTGATGGCTTCGTAGTAAATTTCCACTGAATAGTCGGTCGTCCCTCCGCCGGGAAGCGTCTCATTGCTGATGATGCCGGGATAGCGGCAGCCGCGAATATCCAGGTTAAAGCGCTTGACGTAATAATCACAGAGAAGCTCTCCAGCGACTTTGGTCACTCCGTACATGGTTTTTGGCCTGAGAACCGTTTCTTGAGGTGTGTTATCGATTGGGGTTTCCGGGCCGAAGGCTGCGATAGAACTTGGAATAAAAATCCGAGTCATTTCATGTTCGATGGCTGACTCAAGAATGTTATAGGTTCCGTTCATGTTGACGTCCCAACAGAGCTTTGGATTTTTTTCTCCCACCGCAGAGAGAATTGCGGACATATGATAGATAGTATCGATGTTGTATTTTTTAACGACTTCTTCGATGGTCTCTCTTTTAGCCACGTTGATGAACTCAAACGGACCAGAATCCTTGAGCTCAGGTTTGGGCTGGGTCCTGTGCCCTGTGGCAAGGACGTTGTCGTTGCCGTATTTCTCGCGCAGAGCCATTGTCAATTCAGAGCCGATCTGTCCGACAGCTCCGGTAACCATAATCCTCTTCATTTCTTTTCCCATATTATGCCTCCAAATTCGGGTATGTTTTATGTAAATTTTGAAAGTCTTACTTATATCCTGTCCAAAAAAAGAAGTCAACCTGAAATATGGGGACGTTCCCCAAGGTGCCACCTTAGCTCATTAATCCCTCTATAATAGCCAGTTATGTATAAAATAAAATAATACAGAAGAGTTTTTTGGTCTAAGGTGGTACCTTGGGGAACGTCCCCGATAAAATAATCTCTTGCCTTATTTTATTTCTTTTTATAGAGTTTATTATTCGACAGATTTTGAACCTTAAGGAGGAGTCATCATGACAATCACTCTAGACGGACATGACCTTACCATCGAAAAAGTCACAAAAGTGGCCAGAGAAAATGAAAACATCAGCATTCGTCCTGAAGCGATGAAAAGAATTGAAAAATGCAGGGCCCTTCTCGAGGATAAGATAAAGAAAAAAGAAATAATGTATGGAGTGAACACCGGCATCGGCGAATTTTCCGAAGTGGTCTTGACTCAGGAGCAAGTGGAAAAGTACCAGAAATATCTCATCTACAGCCATGCGGCCGGATACGGGAAGCCATTTCCTGTGGAAATCGTCCGGGCAGCCATCCTGAGCCGAATAAACTGTCACTGCCATGGCCATTCGGGCCTGAGGCCCGTGGTTGTCGAGACTCTTAAGGAAATGTTGAACAAAGGAGTGACGCCTGTTGTTTGTGAAAAAGGATCCGTAGGAGCGTGCGGTGACCTTTCTCCCATGGCCCAGATGGCCTTGGTTCCCATGGGAGAAGGGGAGGCTTTTTACAAGGGCGAGCGGCTTCCAGGAAAAAAAGCCATGGAGAAGGCCGGGATTCCGACCATAGTTTACGAAGCGCGTGATGGGTTGGCGACGATCAACGGCTCCAATGTCATCACTGGAATGGGAGCTTTGGAGATCTATGATGCTGAGCGCTGGATAAAGAATGCGGAGATTGTCGCTGCCATGACCCTTGAGGTTTTGAATGCCAACATGATTGCATATGACGAGAGACTGCACAAAGTGCGTGGATACCCTGGAGCAGTCGAATCCAGCGAAAACATTAGGAGAATAACTGAAGGCAGTGGACTCCTGGCTCGAAAGGGAAAAAAAGTTCAGGATTGCTACAGCTTGCGGAGCACTCCTCAAGTGATGGGATCTGCACGTGATGCTTGGAAGTGGGCCCGCACCATGATCGAGATAGAACTCAATGGAACAGCCGATAATCCCACCTTTTTTCCTGATGAAGAGTTGGTGCTCACAGGAGCCAATTTTCAGGGAACTCCGATGGCTTTTGCCCTTGAACTTTTAGGAATGGCTGTCACTACAGTCTGTGTGCTTTCGGAAAGAAGAACGAACAGGCTGATGAATCCTCATCTGAGCATGGGACTTCCTGCTTTTCTGACCAAGGGTGCAGGCATGTTCTCCGGCCTGATGCTCTCTCAATACACTGCAGGTGCGTTGATCTGTGAGAACAGGATTCTCTCGCATCCAGCCGCCGTAGGATCCATACCTGCTGCAGCTGACCAGGAAGATTTTGTCAGTATGGGCATGACCACAGCACTCAAGACTAAAGATATTATTGACAATGCTCAGGCTGTTCTGGGGATAGAATTCATGGCTGGGGCCCAAGCCATCGATTTTCGAAAGCCCGTCAAACCCAGCAAAGGTATCCAGGCTGCCCATGATGTTATCCGGAAATATGTCGATCATCTTGAAGAAGACCGCCCTCTTTTTAACGACATCAATAAGCTCAAAGAAGTAGTGGAATCCAATGAGATTTTGGATGCAGTCGAGAAAGCAGTCGGAGAATTGAAATAAGGCTCATCGCAAAAGTGAGTACTTGAGATTAAAATATGCTGAAGAGAAACAATGAATCTGAGAGGATGGATGATAAAAAAGAAGGCCGAGGATTTCTCCTCGGCCCTTCTGACTATTGTATGGATTTTCTCAGGTTAAAACAGAATCCTGAAACCCAGCATGACCTTGTAATGATCTTGGATATCGAGATCGATAACAGGCCCTGATCCTTCGACGAAGATCGAACCTATAATTTTTGATTTATTGAACAGGTCAAATCCGAAGTTAACGATGACCTCGCCGTAGTCTGTTGGCTGGGTTGATTTATACTGCGTTGTATACCCTCCGCCCAATCCGATGAAAATTGGTCCTGCACGCAAATTGAAAATCAGGTTTGCGGTGTAATAATGTTCCCAGGGATCGGAATCGACAGGCGTGTAGCCTCCTCCACCCGAAAGGATAACCTCAAATCCTTTCGAGAGTCTAAAAAGGATGCCAGCACGACCGGCTCCATATCCGACATATGTTCCCTCCCCCCGGGCAGCCACTGCTCCGATATCCAACAGGAAATATACTTTTTTCTGTCTGATAGTCACATCGACACTCATAGGTTCGGAGAGGGTACCTAGGTCATCCGTAGCCACAGCAGTCACAGAAAAAATGCCCTTCGTCGTGAATGCTTTTTCCCAGGTAAAAGGCATTTCTGTATCCGTAAACCTGTCCACGAGATTTCCTTGTACGTCGATGATCTCGAAATCGACCTGAACGACTTCCCCATCCGGATCTGTGGAACCCGAAGCATCCAGGGTAATGACTTTTCCGAC
>DAOVAM010000139.1 GCA_030671065.1 Candidatus Aminicenantota bacterium | reverse complement strand
TTTTCTTCTCCAGCCGCAGCTCGATCGTATCGCCCTGGAGTCCTTTGAATATTCCTTCTGTTCCGAAATCCGGATAGCTGTTCATCACTTTAGCTAGGAAAAAGGCCAACTCGGCACGCATCAGGACTCTTTCAGGATCAGTCAAATCCTTGGCAAGAGGAAGTATTCCAGATTGAACAAGATAGGCCAGGACATCCCTCTCTTCGCCGCTCAATCCTTCAATGTCTCTCATGATGAAGTCTGTCTCACTCTCCGCCATCAAATTCTCCACTCTGCTGCGCCAACCGAAGCCATCGACGATCAGTCGTGCCAGAGCCAGAAAATTCAAAGGAGACGGATCCGGATGGAATTCGTCGTTCTTCTTCCCCATCACAGATACAGCATTCTTGATCCAGCTCACCGCATCGTCAAAAGTCGCTGGCTGTTCGAAAAAACGAGGGTCCTCCTCTCCGCTGACCACTCCGAGGCTGACCAGGTAGGCCACCTCAGAACTGATATTCTTCCCATTCATAAAAACCGGTTGGATCACATTCCCGCTCTTCACCAGCCATTCATCCTGGTTTTCATACACACATTCCTGGCTTCTCAGATACGGAAGCGTGGGACCTTCAACAAAGACGTTTTCCACGTTTTCAGTCATTCCTCCGCACGTGCTGGTGTAAAGGGCATCGATCAACCGCCCTTTGTAGCGTACCACCTCTCCTCGGGTTAACTCCACAGCCTCGTTGCTCAATGGATGTTCAGCCCGCATTCCTTTGTAATACTGCGATCTCGGTGAATCATCGAGGTTAAAACCCAGGTCCTTGTATTTCCCTAAATTCCGGAAGGCGTAAGTCCTTGCCGCAACGGCCTGAGCCTTATGGGCTTCGAGCTCGTTGTATGTGTGGGGAGAAAGCTCACTCGGGACCACGCTTTTTAAATAATCCTCAATGTTCAAGATATTGACCAGTACAATACCTTTGTGAGTGGCTCTGAGTACAAAGATTCCCCGATAGTCTCTTCCTTTATAGGAAAGATAACTCTGAGGTTGACTGGGGATGAAGTACAGAACAGTGTCATCGCTTAAACTCTTCAACTCGTCATTGACGAGGATCCAGAGAGGCCTGGACTCCTCCTCTGTGACATCTTCTTGAAGTATCCAAGTCTCCTTAAATCCCATCTGGTTCAGTTTCTTGATGAAGTTTAAAGCATCGCCTCGCGTTAAAAAATCCCCGACTTTTACCTGGAAAATTCCTGAAATCTCACCTTCGACATTCTCAGTCACGGAAACCTTGCCATCAACCTCTGTCCTCAATTCTTGCGCCAACATCTCCGCGTCTTCCCTGTCTCTTGTATGGGCAACTTGGATGAGAAATTTTTCGGTCAACTTCTCCCGGCTTCCCTTAATTTGAGCATCGGCAACGTCCTCGGCCACAAGCCTGTAGTTCGGATTCACCTCGTAAATCTTCATCCCTGAAGAGGACTGGATCTGGATAAGGCTCAGATTGACACCCAGCCCTATCTTGATTATCGGCTTTTCGATCCGATATCCATGAAAAAAAGTCTCATCCTCCCCGAACTCAACAGACGCCCAGCCAAAGATCACTAAAGAGAGACAAACTATCAAGATATACTTAGCGGCTTTTACGGAGACGGTTTTCATTCGCTGACGCTTCCTTTGAGGGGATTATAAGGGAAAAGGGATCAGAATGTCAAGAAAAAATTCAATATGTTCAACCTCTTTACAATAATCATACTATATATAGTAGTTTCATTGGTTTCTTTATTTCATATTAATTATATAGTAGTAGTAAGAAATTGTCAATGAAAATAGATAGGGTCAGGCCTCTGCTTCACGCAGCACCTTGTAGGCCAGCTTGAGCGCCCGGAGGGCTTCATCGCCGCTGACTTTAGATGTTTTCCCCTCCCTGATGCATTTGAAAAAATTCTTGAGTTCTTTCTTTAAGGGCTCTTCTTTTTCTATTTTTATGCTTTTGATATCCGTTTGTTTCCCGTTGAGAGGAAAGACCTTGACCTCCTGATTGATATAGTCAACAGAATAGCATGAAGTTTGTTCGAATATACGGAGCTTCCTGACTTTTCCCTGGTGCACCCGGCTGGCCGTGAGAGTAGCCACACATCCCCGTTTGAATTCTAACCGGGCGTTGGCGATATCGATCTTCTCCGAAAGCACATGGATCCCTGAAGACCGGATGACTTTCACTTCATCCTTGATCAATGCGAGGATGATATCCAAGTCATGAATCATTAAGTCAAGCACAACATCGATATCCAGTGAGCGAGCCGAGAAAGAACCCAGCCTTTGGACTTCAATGAATTTAGGTTCAGAAATCACATTCTCGATGGCTTCGACAGCCGGATTGAATCTCTCCAGATGACCGGCCTGAAGGATCAATCCACTCTTGTTCGCCTTTGCGACGAGCCGCTCTGCCTGTTCCACAGTCTCTGTTATGGGCTTCTCGACCAGCACAGCTTTCCCTTCGTTGAGCAAACGCATGGAAATAGAAAAATGCTCTGAAGTGGGTGTGGCTACAATCGCCGCATCGATCTCATCCAGCATATCTTCATAGTTTTCGAAGTATTTCACTCCATGACGGTTTCCGATCTCCACTGCCTTTTTGAAATCAATATCGACCACTCCCTTCAACTCTGCTTCCTCTAAATAGGATAATATTCTGGCATGCTGCATTCCCAAATACCCAACTCCGATTATTCCCACTCTTACGTTATCCACCATGTTTTCTCCAAATACGATCCTATTGCGTTTTTTCTTCCCCTATTTTTACGATTTTTTAGCTACTATTGCAATCTTGTTAGCATTCGCTAAAGAGATAGCTTCCTCCTTCTGGAAGAAAGGCACACTTTGAGCCTCGAAACACAAAGCCTGACCTTGAACACTGACCAGGCTTTTAACGGTATTCAAGCCCACAGCAGGCAAATCCACTCTTGGATCCTGAGAGGTCCGGCTCACCTTAATCACCACTGTGTGTTTCCCTGCCAGCTGACCACCTCTCTTAATCGCTTCATCTGTGCCTTCAATCCCTTCCACAGCAAGAACAACCTTGTCTTTGACAATGACAGTCTGGCCGACGTCCAAATCTGCAATGTTTTTTGCGATTTTCCAGCCGAATTCAATATCTTCCTGTATTTCAGGCAAGGGTTGAGTCTTTGTCATTACACCCTCTTCACAAAAAGAAGAGGTGATGAACAGACTTGGATCCAAGATCTGGATTCCTTCACCTTGTATAAAATCAATGACCGCCTTGATGAGAGTGGTTGGGCTTCGGTCATGAATCTGGGCTAATATTTTCAACGAAGCCTCATCAAATTTGTCTTTCGCATAGACTGTCTTCTGATTGACTTTTCCAGCAAACACAGCTTCCTTGACAGCATTTTTTTTAAAAAAAGCAATAAGGCTCTGAACACCCCCCACGTCAATCCACTCAAAGATATCCGCATTCTCTTCTAGTCTGATTTCAGCCTCCCCGTTTATCCCCGCCACCACAGGGGAACGGCCTAACTTCCTGGCCTCTTTAAGAACCAAAAATGGAAACTCTCCTGAGCCAGCGATTATCCCGATTCGATTTTCCATTATTCAGATTCTTTTTTTATGATTCCCCTTTGAGAATTTCGAACGAAATTGATGATCTCATCGCGATCTTCACCCGAGGAGATCTCTTTTTCAATCTTCTCTAACGCTTGAGCCGTGTTCAAATTTGAGTAGAAAAATATTTTAAAAATTTCCTTTAATGTTTTGACTCTCTCTCTGGAAAATCCTTTGCGGCGCAATCCGATGGAATTCAAACCGTAAACGTGAACCGGACGCTCCCCTGCCACCCTGCAGAAGGGAAGAACATCCTGAGTGATAACAGTATAGCCGCCCACAAAAGCATATTTTCCAACACGACAGAATTGATGAACTCCGCTAAACGCCCCCATTGTGACTGAGTCATCCACTGTGACATGACCTCCCAGTGTGGCGGCATTTATAAAAATCGTATCATTCCCCACACAGCAGTCATGTCCGACATGAGAGTAGGCCATGAAATAGTTATCGTTTCCGATAACAGTCTCCCCTCCGCCTTTGATCGTTCCTCTGTTGACAGTCATGAATTCTCTGAATATATTCCTGTCACCTATTTTGACCCACGTCTCCTCTTCCTTATAATCGATGTCCTGAGGTGCTGTTCCGATGGAAGAAAATGCTGAGAACCGACAGCTTTCTCCTATTTCAGTCAAGCCATCTATGCAGACATGGGCATCGATTCGAGTATCTTTGTGGATTGAAACCTTTTCCCCGATGAGAGAATATGGACCTATCCAGATTCCTGGATCCAACCGTGCCTTGGGATGAACAGTGGCTGTGGAATGAATGAAGACTTCATTCCCTCTCATTCAATTCCTCAAGATTCAGCAGCGAGGCCATAACCTCACCTTCTGCCACGCTCTCTCCATCTACATAGGCACTCCCTTTGACAAAGCAAAACTTGCTCCTGAGCTTCAGAATTTCCACTTCTATCCTCAACTGGTCTCCGGGAACAACAGGCTTTCTGAATTTCGCATTCTTGATCGCGCTCAAAAACACAAGGACTTTCTCGGGATCTGGAATGGAATGATAGAGGAGGATGCCCCCTGTCTGGGCTATGGATTCGGCTACCAAAACACCAGGCATAACCTTGACTCCAGGAAAATGCCCCTGAAAATACGGTTCATTATAGCTAACATTCTTTATGGCAACGATGGATTTTCCCTTTTCCATCTCCAACACCCTGTCCACCAAAAGGAAAGGATAGCGATGGGGAAGAAACTTGAGGATTTTCTCGATATCGAACAATCTTTTATTTCTTCGTTGGGGCTTTAGAGGCATCATACCTTAGGATGACATCCTCAGTAATGTCAATGCTCGGACTGTAGTAGATGGCTCCGCTGTTGTTCAGGTCAAAGACGATCTCTAAGTTTTTCTCTTTACCTATTTGCTCAATGATCGGCCGCACTTCATTCTGAAGCCTGGCGAACAGTCTGTCTCTCATCTCCTGAAAGTCGCTGAAGGCATCTTCGGCAAATCGTTTCCGCTCTGTCCTCTTTCTCTCTATGTCAGAAGTCAAATTCATCAGCGCTTCATTAGTCAATGTGAGCCTTTGAGTGTTGAGTTTTGTCTCTAGCTGGCGGATCTCATCATCCATACTAGCAATCCTCTGTTGACTAGTTTTGTTGATCTCCTCCAGCTGTGCCACAATTCTCTTTCCTTCAGTCGATTTTTCAAGTACTCGCAGGGAATCCACAACGCCTAATCGGACGTCCTGCTGGGCAAAGCCTTGAGAAACGACGGCAACAACAAAAAGAACGAGCAAAAGAATCTTTCCTGTGCTTCTCTTCATCTTTAGCCTCCTTAATTTGATTTGAAAAATGTGTCCTCTCTATCTTAAAATGTGGTTCCAATCGAAAAACGGACAGCAAAATTGGAATCATCAAAGCGTATTGTGCGATTATTATAAGCAAAAATAAGCCTGAAAGGAATACGCAAGGCAGGGACAAATATCCTCATCTCCAGTCCTGTTGAATAGTACATGTCTCTTAAGTTGAATTTTTGAAACTGAGCCAATGCATTCCCCATGTCGTAGAACAGGATCGCATAAACAGGACCTTGGGCCCCGAAAGGGATGATGTATTCGGCGTTAAAAACAAGAGATTTCACTCCTCCTAATACTTGACCAGACGGACTCCGAGGTCCAATCGAGTAAACAGTATACCCTCGGACGGATCGTTCTCCTCCAAGATAGAATCTTTCATAAACAGGAAGCACTGAACCTCTGAAAGTCTGGATAAACGAGTATTCCAGATGGACTCCAATGACGTGGTTGAGCATCACAGGCTGGTAGTGGGTCCACTCAAAGCGGGGTTTGATCATGGTGATCTCCCCTCCGAGAAAAGCCCCAGCGAATTTACATGACACCAAGTAGAGTGATCCGCGAGTGGGTGTCAAGGGGCTGTTTATT
>DAOVAM010000067.1 GCA_030671065.1 Candidatus Aminicenantota bacterium | reverse complement strand
ACGATAATCTGCTGATTGCTTTCGATCTGTTTTTGATATCTGTAAGCGCTTTCCTGTATCTCTTTCTGAATAAATCCCTTTTCAATGGCGGCGAGCATTCCTCCCAGCTCTTTTATTTTTTGGAAATAGTCTTTTACTTTTGTCTCAATCTGATCAGTCAGGTTTTCGATGAAATAGGAGCCTCCTACGGGATCAACTGTAGCGGTTACACCACTTTCGTGGGCAATGATTTGCTGGGTCCGGAGCGCGATTTGGGCTGCTTCCTCACTCGGAAGGGCCAACGCTTCATCCCTTGAATTGGTATGGAGAGACTGAGTCCCACCCAGGATTGAGGCCAGAGCTTGAAGAGCCACCCTGACCATGTTATTTTCGGGCTGTTGGGCAAGAAGTGTGACGCCGCTCGTCTGAGTGTGAAACCTGAATTTCCAGGAAAGCGGATTTTTCGCATGGAATTTTTCTTTCATGAGCCGGGCCCAGATTCGTCTGGCCGCGCGGAATTTGGCAATTTCTTCAAGAAAATTGTTGTGCGATGCAAGAAAAAAGGAAAGACGGGGAGCAAAGGTGTCAACATCGAGTCCTGAATGAATGGTTGCCTCGATGTAGGTGGCCGCATTCGCAAATGTGAAAGCCAATTCCTGGACCGCTGTGGCTCCGGCTTCTCTGATATGGTAGCCGCTGATGCTCATTGTGTTCCAGTTGGGGACGTTTTTATGGCAGAAAGCAAGGATGTCTGTAATGATTTTCAGAGAAGCTTGGGGAGGGTAAATATACGTCCCCCGGGCGACATACTCTTTGAGGATATCGTTCTGAATTGTGCCAGAGAGACTGGACCATTTGATTCCTTTTTTTTCAGCCAAGGCCAGATACATGGCGAGAATAATGGCGGCTGTGGAGTTGATTGTCATGGAAACGCTGATTTCATCCAGGGGAATACGCTTGAAAAGAATTTCCATATCATCAAGAGAATCGATGGCCACTCCGACTTTTCCGACTTCCCCATGAGAGATGGGATTGTCCGAGTCAAGACCCAGTTGAGTGGGCAGATCGAATGCAACGCTTATTCCTGTCTGTCCTTGAGAGAGCAGAAAACGGTATCGTTTATTGGATTCCTCTGCCGTCCCGAAGCCTGCATACTGGCGCATAGTCCACAGCTTTCCCCTGTACATGTTGGGATAAACGCCTCGAGTGAAAGGATATTCCCCGGGATTGCCCAAGTCCTGAGAAAAGGAGAAACTGGTCAGGTCTTTTTCGTTGTAAACGCCTTTTATTTCAATCCCTGAAGATGTGAAGAATTTGCCATTTTTTTCTTTCTCTGAAGTCATTATCTAGACAGCCTTGTTTGGTTCTCTTCCATTTCCGTGTATTTCACTCATACAATCTGGAAGAGAACCGTTTCCTTTATTATTTTATATGGATATTGGCCGCGGGGAAATCAAATTCTGTACTTTGGCTGGCTGGTTCTAATTTATGATTTCGGCTTTGACTCAAGAGATATACTTCATGAAGGCTTGAGTGCCTGCATAACTTCCTTTGTCTTTGAGTTCCTCCTCTATTTCCAACAGTCGGTTGTACTTGGCTACTCTCTCGCTCCGGCTCAAAGAACCTGTTTTGATCTGGCCAGTATTCAGAGCAACACTCAAGTCTGCGATGAACGTGTCCTCGGTCTCTCCTGAGCGGTGGGAGATCACGGCTGAATATCCGTTCTTGTGGGCGAATTTTACAGTTTCGGTTGTTTCGCTGAGAGTGCCGATTTGATTCAACTTGATGAGGATAGAATTCCCTATCCCCTGTTTAACACCTCGGGTGAACCGTTCCAGGTTTGTGACGAAAATATCATCCCCGACGATCTGAATTTTGTCTCCCAGAGCGTCCGTCATAAGCTTCCACCCTTCCCAGTCATCTTCTGCAAAGCCATCCTCTATGGAAATGATAGGGTATTTCTCGACTAGATGTTGATAGAATTCGACCATCTCTGCGGAAGACCTCTCAGATCCGTCCGACTTCTTGAAGATGTATTTATCGTCAGAGTAAAATTCAGAAGCCGCCGCGTCGAGGGCAAGATAGATATCTTTACCTGGTTTGTAGCTGGCGCTTTCAATACTTTGAAGAATCAAATCGAGAGCCTCTTCATTTGATTTTAAATTTGGAGCGAAGCCTCCTTCGTCGCCAACAGCGGTACTGTATCCTTTTTTGCGCAGAATTTTCTTCAGGTGATGAAAGACTTCTGCCGCCATCCTGATGGCCTCAGAGAAGTTAGGGCTGCCGAGAGGGGCGATCATGAACTCCTGGATGTCTACGTTGTTATCGGCATGAGATCCCCCGTTAAGAATATTGATCAGAGGGACAGGCAAAAGGTAATCTGTTCTTTTGCCCAGGGAGTGATAAAGAGGAGTGTCCAGGGCTTGAGATGCTGCTTGAGCCACAGCCATTGAAACAGAAAGGATGGCATTTGCTCCGAGTTTCTCTTTTGAGGCTGTTCCATCCAGTTGAATGAGGTGCCTATCTATCTCTTCCTGTTCCAGAGCGTCCATTCCAACAATTTCAGGTGAAATAATTTCTTTTATGTTGGAGACAGCTTTGAGGACGCCTTTCCCCAAATAGCGCGAAGAATCACCATCTCTTAATTCCAGGGCTTCATGAGTGCCAGTGGAGGCCCCGGAAGGGACAGCTGCTTTTCCGACCGCTCCCGACTCAAGGACAACATAGGTGCTGACAGTCGGATTCCCTCTGGAGTCCAGAATTTCTCTGGCTGTGATTTCATGTATGGTTGTTTCTGCCATATTGGAATCCTCAAGATTTTTTATAGATGTGTATTTCTTGTTTCATAAAGAAGAGTGACACGTTTTGAAGTAGTGAAGGGCTTATTTTTTTCCTGATTCCACCTTTGCGGATTCTTCTGTTGGCTTTTTTAAGAGTTCTGATTTTTTCTTATCGACAAACTCCTTAATTGTGTCGATTCCTTCCGCAGTTTTTTCTTTGACGACTTTAATTCCTTTCTCAGCTTCCTTAGAGATTTTCTCGTAACTTTCCTTTGCTTTCTCTCCAGTTTTAACTGCACCTTCCTGGATTTTTTTCCGTGTTTCTGCACCGCTTGCCGGGGCGAACAGAACACCCAGAACGAATCCAGTGGCTGCGCCGATCAGGAATGAAAGTGTGGCTTCTGCAAAACAGGAGCTTCTATCATTCGCCATTTTTTTCCTCCTTTTTTTTCTTTTTCTTTATTTGACGCCAACCGAAACGGAGAAGAGGCAAGAACATGGGCCAGTATTTTGAGGAGGGTCGGATGACTTTGGCTATCATGTATCCAATGATTTCTGATATCCCGACGGCTGATTTTTTTGCGGCTTCGAGCGTTCCGCTGAGGTCATCCATTTTTTCTCTGATCTTTTTATCGGTCTCCTTGAAATTCTTGGCGAGCTCTCCTATTTCTTTGAGCGCTTTTTCACCCTCCTTGGCCGTTTTTCGAAGCTGAGCGATCAAAGTGACAAGAAAAGTGACGGCAATCACTGCGACGATAGTGATCACTAAGAATAAGAACTGGTTAAGGGTTAGCGACATGGTGCCTATAGAAATAAAACATTATATTTGTTTTGTCAAATGAATAGAAAATGAATAAAACATTTAAAAATCCCTGATAGAATCTCACTCCAGAAAGATTTTCAGGAGTGGCATCGTTCCAGCCAAATTTTTAACGCCAATCCTTCCCCGCCTCCTCGGCAGGGAGTCAGGCCTTGCCATCATGAAAGACTCTCATGTGATCCTTTGTTTATAAGCTTTTCCTCAGGAGGTGGGGAAGGAATTCCATGTTCTGAATTGAGATCTAGGAAGAGAGAATAAATCGCTCGATCAACAAAGAAATCGGGATAATGAATGGATCTATTTCCAGAGGACTTTCTGGATATTGTCAAGGTGGAACTCTTTTTCGATTTTTTCAAATATCTTGGCATAGCGTTTTTCCTGTTTGGATTCCTGGGCCTGTTCCCATTCACTCAACAGGGGCGAAGAAATGAACTCGAAATTCTTTTTGAGGATTTTGTTGATACCCCTAAAAGCCTGCCAGTGGGTGATCATAAACAGGGCTAAGACGCCGAAGAAAACATTGGGCCCGGGAAGAAGGACCGCCAATCCGCTTATGGGGAGGAGCAGTGTTTCCCCGACAAGAAGAAGAATGTGTTTGGTTCTCTGCCTCTGGAGGAAAAAATAAAATTTAGTTTTCATTCTTTTTTTACCCGGTGCCCCGGAATAGAAAATTCGGATTTTATCCTGCTTGAATTTTAAAATATTTCCGAAGGCCTGTTCCTGCCTCAGGCTTCTTTGAGGGAGAAGTGTGAGCTTTTTTTTGGCCAATTCCCAGAGCTCTTTAAAGCGGGACGTCTTGATCTGGATTGGATTGACTGGCGCGGAAGAAAAGTATCTGTATTTGTGTCGGTAGTCACGAACAAAGAAAAATCTCATTGGTGAAAATCATTTTAGCATTTCTCGCGGAGTGGGAGCAAGATGTGCTTTCTATCGACGTTGGCTCAAAAGATAGATAAAGAAAGGCGCACCTACTGCTGCAGTGATGATCCCGATGGGGAGCTCTGTGGAAGAGAGGAGAGTGCGTGCCAGCAGATCTGAGAATACGAGAAAAACACCTCCTGTTAGGGAGGAGAAAAAGAAAAGATATCTGTGGTCTGGTCCGATGAGAATGCGTATCCAATGAGGAACAACCAAGCCGATAAAGCCGATAATTCCACTGACTGAGACAGATGAAGCGGCAAGCAATGTAGATACAGCCAGGAATGTTTTTCTGACGCGGTTCACCGAACAACCCAGTGATTGGGCGATATCATCCCCCTGTACGAGGAGATTCATGTCCTTGGCCAGCCATTGAGCCACTGTGAAGCAGAGCAAAAAATATGGGAGTACTGCGGTGATTTGATTCCAGTCCGCAAGGCTAAAGCTTCCGAGCAGCCAGAAAACGGCTTCTTGGTAGGATTCTGATTTAAAAAAAATTAAAAATGATGTCAGAGCGGAGGCCAGGGCGCCTGCTGCAATTCCTGTCAGCAGCAGTGTTTCGACTTTAAACACCCCTTTTTTCTGGGATAGGAGATAGACGAGAAAGACAATGGCGAATCCTGAGCCAAAGGCAAACAGGCTCTGGAGAGAGACACCGAGGAGCCGGATGTTCAGTCCCAGGTAGATGCACAGGACAGCGCCGAAGGCCGCGCCTGAAGATACCCCGACAACAAAGGGGCCTGCCATTGGATTTTGGAAGTAGCCCTGGAGGATAGCTCCGGAAAGAGAAAGACTGGCGCCGACGAGAAAAGCCAGGAGGGCACGAGAGAGCCTGAGGTCAACAAAGATGGTTTTAAAGGTCCCGTTGCCGTTGAACAGGAAATCCCAGAAATTTCCAAAATTTGTCTCCACCGGCCCTTCCAGGAGAGAAAGAAAAAAACTCAAAACGAACAGGAAAATTAGAACAAACAGGAGAATAATCCTTTTTGACTTCACTTTCATCATTCTTTCTCGAAACTTTGAGGGTGAAGGAGACGTGACAGCTCTTCGAGAGCCTGTATAAGCCGGGGTCCCAGCCTGGTGGCTAAGTTTTCATCCAGAAAAAATATCTCGTCTTTGGTGACTGCTTTTATTCCATCGAGATGAGCTTCATTTCGTATCCAGTGCCTCGATTTTAGGAATTCTTTTTTGGATTTGGAGAGGATGATGATGACTTCAGGCTCCTCATGAATAAGCTGCTCGCGGTTATAATTGAGCCATTTCCTTGGAATGTTTCCAGCGATGTTCACTCCTCTGGCTTTATGGATAAGGTCATTGAGGAAACTTTCGCTGCCGCAGGTCCAGAGACCCATACCGTGAAGGGAGAGGAAGACTTTCGGCTTATGCTCGACACTCTGAAGCGATTTGAGGATATTCTCGTATCTTGCACTCAAAGACCGGGCAAAGAATTCTGCTCTTTTTTCAGCATGAGTGACTCGCCCGATCTTTTTTATAAGGGGGAAGAGGGATTCGATTGTTGTCCCGGTGTCCAAAACGAATAGAGGAAGGTTCAAATTCCTGAGCCGTTCGAGAATCCTCAATGGATTCCCCCGGAAACCCATGATTAAATCAGGATTGAGAGCTATTATTTTTTCTGGATTCGGATTAACCAATCCTCCGATTTTTTCCTTTTTGAGTGCCTCTTCTGGAAAATCGCAGAAGCGGGTGACACCGACTATTTTTTCTCCTAATCCGAGTGCGAAGAGAATTTCTGTGATGTTGGGAGCCAGGGAGACGATTCTTTGAGGCGGAGCACTCATATCGTAATGGAATCCGAGGTCATCCTTGATGATTTTTTCTTGACCTTCAAGAGTAATGGCGCACAGCACGATAAACAGCAGCATCCAATGTGTCTTTTTGGATCTCATGTCTTTCTTTCCGCTCCCGGGATGAGTGATATTTCAGGAAGCTTGGAGTGAATATTTTCTCTGATCTCAACCTCTGCCCCGAAAACTTCGCTGATGTTTTTCTTTGTGATCAGGCTTTCTGGAGGACCCAACGCCTGTACTCCTCCGTTTTTGAGGAACATGATTTGCTGGGAGTAAGGGATGGCAAGGTTAATGTTATGCTCAGTGGCCAGGATGGTTTTTCCTTTTTCTTCTTGGAGCTGCCTGAGGATTTGATAGATTTCGACCTGGTAGTTGATATCCAGGTGGGAACTGGGTTCATCCAGGAAGAGGAGTGGAGTGTCCTGGGCTAAAGCACGAGCAATAAAAACTCTCTGACGTTCTCCTCCGCTGAGATGGGCGATTTTTTTATTTTTGAGATGAGCAATTTTTGTGAGGGCCATGACTTCATCCATTATCTTTGAGTCATCAGGAGAAGAACCACCCAGCCGGCCTTGATGAGCATATCTTCCCATGAGAACGGTTTCTGTCACACTGAACTCGAATGAAAAGCTGAATATCTGAGGAACATAGGAGATTTTTTGTGCAATCTGTCTGGGGCTCAGAGAGAAGAGATCCTTGCTTTTTACCGAAATTCTACCAGAGATATTCCTCAATAGACCTTGAAGAGCTTTGATCAAAGTGCTTTTTCCCGAGCCGTTTTTCCCGAGAATGGAGAGAAACTCACCCTTTTCCAGGGAAAAAGAAATATCCTGGATGACATGATCGCTTTCATATCCAGCAGAGAGGTTCTTGACTTCAAGGATTGTCATAATGGGAATAACTCACTGAGGCTCATCGCCACACAAAATTTTATAAGATTAAGTGATGTATTTTTAGCAAAAGCTTTTTCATCCTAATACTTTTCAGATAATTGTTCAATGGGATCAGCATTCAATGGGGTCAGACTTTTGGGATTAATCAGGGTCAGGCTTTATTTGTATGTCTCGACCCATGACATGATTCCAGTTTGATAGACATCCATCCTGACAAGGCCTGATCTCAATTACTGAAGTTTTTGAGGTCTGATCCTGTTGTCTTGACTTTTGAGGGTAATGACTCTAACATTTAGGATTGAATTTCATGAGGAAAAAAGGACAAAAAAGAGTCAGTTTTTCTTTGTCCTGAATCTCTGAACGACATTGAGGACACCTCGAGGATGAAAGGCGACTACAACTTTAAAAAGATCGAAGAAAAATGGCAGGAGATCTGGGAAAAAGAAGAGGCCTTTCGAGCCAGTAAAGATTCCCAGAAGACAAAATACTACTGCCTCGAAATGTACCCTTACCCCTCAGGCCGAATCCACATGGGCCAGGTCCGGAATTATGCGATTGGAGATGTCATTTCCCGTTTTATGGTCATGAAGGATTTAAATGTCCTTCACCCTATTGGCTGGGATGCGCTGGGGATGCCTGCTGAAAATGCGGCGATAACTCAGGGGATTCACCCTCAGAAATGGACTCTGGATAATATTTCCCATATGAAGGGTCAGTTGAAGAGGCTGGGCTTCAGCTATGACTGGTCAAGAGAGGTGAACACGTGTTTGCCGGAGTATTACAAGTGGAACCAGTGGATTTTTCTGAAGATGTTCGACAAGAGTTTAGCTTACCGCAAAAAAAGCAGAGTCAACTGGTGTCCTCAGTGCCAGACTGTCCTTGCGAATGAACAGGTCATCGGTGAGAAATGCTGGCGGTGCGACTCTCTTGTCAAACAAAAAGAAATGGAGCAGTGGTTCCTGAAGATAACAGAATATGCTGAAGAGATACTCTCCGGCCATGATTTGTTGGAAAAGTGGCCAGAGCATGTCCTGCTCATGCAGAAAAACTGGATAGGGAAGAGCATAGGAGCTCATATCACTTTCCCTCTGTCTGATTCTTCCCGGTCCATTGAAGTTTTCACCACAAGGATTGATACGATTTTTGGGGCAACGTTCATGGCCCTTTCCCCTGAGCATCCGTTGAGCCAGGAACTGATCGCGGATTCGGAACAGAAAGAGGAATACAAGGCTTGGATACAAAGAAATATAGAGGCTCTTCGACTCAAAAAAGATGATGGAGAAGTTGAAAAAGAAGGTATCGATACAGGTAAAAAAGCTATTAATCCTTTCACTGGAAAAGAAATTCCGGTATGGATCGCCAATTTTGTCTTAATGGAGTACGGGACTGGAGCCATCATGGCTGTGCCTGCTCATGACCAGAGAGATTTCGAATTTGCCCGGAAATATTCCCTGCCGATCCAGGAAGTCATCGTTCCTGAGGGAGAATCGCCTCAAGGAAAACTCGAAGAAGCCTTTGAGGGTTATGGAGTTGTGGTCAATTCCGGGACTTTTTCAGGCAAGCACTGTGAAAAAGCTATGGAGGAGATGGCTCAGCACGCGAAGGAGAAAGGTTTTGGCCGCAAGAGTGTTTTGTATCGCATCCGGGATTGGGGCATTTCGCGTCAGCGCTACTGGGGGACTCCGATCCCGATGATATACTGCCAGAAATGCGGAATCGTGGGAGTCCCTTACGAGGATTTGCCTGTAGTTCTCCCACCCGAGGTAAAGTTTTCAGGAGAGGAAGGTTCGCCTCTTGAAAATGTCGAGAGTTTTGTCAAGGTTACATGCCCAAAGTGCAAGGGA
>DAOVAM010000108.1 GCA_030671065.1 Candidatus Aminicenantota bacterium | reverse complement strand
TAATCCCCATACAAGCCGGAAACTAGGGGAAACTGACCCACAGCTGACCCACGAAAAAAGAGAAGTCCATAGCTTTTTTGTTTTCAATTAGTTATGATTGCAGAGAGTTTGAATAATAATCAAATTTCCCTCATTTCATATTTGTGTAGGGAGGAATAATAGATGGATATTTCCAAAAGGGGTCGAGAAATTCAACCGTCTCCCATAAGAAAGTTGAAACCTTATGCGGATGAGGCTCAGAAGAAGGGTATCCATGTGTATTTTATAAACATCGGTCAGCCCGATATTCCCACACCCCAGCCTGTCCTGGATGCTTTTCACAACTATGACGAGAAGGTTCTGAGTTATGGCCCTGCTCAGGGTTTCCTTGAATTGAGGCAGGCGATATCGGATTATTTCAATTCATACAATATCCCTATAGATTCAGAAAATGTGATCATCACTATAGGTGGTTCTGAAGCCATCCATTTCTCATTCAGTGCTGTAGCCAATCCGGATGATGAGATCATCATCCCCGAGCCTTTCTACACCAATTACAATGGATACGCGGCTTTTGCCAGCGTCAAGATCGTACCGCTGACACTGCGTGTCGAGGATGGCTTTCGTCTTCCCCAGAAGGAAGAGATAGAATCCAAGATTACGCCGAGGACTCGGGCGATTCTGCTCTGCTCTCCGAGCAATCCTACTGGAACTGTCTACACACCTGAAGAACTGGAACGAGTCATTTCGATAGTCCAAGAACATGACCTGTTTCTCATCGGAGATGAGGTCTACAAAGAGTTTGTGTATGATGGAGGGACTCATAAGAGCATCTTGGAGTACGAGGAGATCAAAGACAGGGTTATTGTCGTTGACAGTATATCCAAGCGTTTCAGCAGTTGCGGAGCTCGTGTGGGTGCGGTCGTCACACGGAATAGAGACGTGTACCAGGCCGTGCTCAAGTTTGCTCAGGCTCGTCTCTGTCCCCCTTCTGTAGAACAGAAAGCGGCACTGGCGGCTTATCGCATGGGATTGGATTACTTCAAGCCTGTCCTGAAGGAATACGAGAAACGGAGAGATGTTCTGTTCGATGGATTGAAAGATATTCCAGGAATCGTTATCCATAAACCCCAGGGGGCTTTTTACATCATCGTGCGACTTCCTATTCAAGATTGTGAGCATTTCGTCCAGTGGATGCTCACTGATTTTCATCATGATAATGAAACGGTGATGGTGGCGCCGGCCCAGGGTTTTTACTGCACTCCTGGCAAAGGCAAAAATGAGGTGCGGATTGCCTACGTTCTCAAAGAAGAAGACTTGAAGCGGGCCATAGTGGTCTTTAAGGAGGGCTTGAAAAAGTACCAGAGCCTAAACAAATAGGGGACGCATCTCAACATTTGACATTTTTCAATCCCCTGTTCTTTTCTACTTCATTAAGCAACATAGAGCATCACAATCGATCGATAGTTCTGCAAGAAATGTCAAATGCAAAGATGAGACTCCAGTTCAGGAGCCATGTCACTTGTATTTTTGAGGAGATGTGTGTATATTTTTGATTCAATTTATTGAGGAGTCAGAAGATGGCTAAAAAGCATGTCTATTTTTTCGGGAAAGATAAAACCGATGGCGATAAAAACATGAAAGATATCCTCGGAGGAAAGGGGGCGAATCTAGCCGAAATGGCAGGAATCGGGCTTCCTGTCCCTCCAGGTTTTACTGTTTCGACAGAGGTCTGCAACACCTTTGCGAAATTGGGGAATAAGATCCCTCCTGCAGTGAAAGAGGATATTCTTCGCAACATAAAAAAACTGGAAGATGCGACCAAACAGAAATATGGAGAGGATGAGAATCCGCTCCTCGTTTCCGTGCGATCAGGAGCCAAGTTTTCCATGCCCGGAATGATGGATACTGTCCTCAACCTGGGTTTGAATGATAAAACCCTGGAAGTCCTGGCTAAGAAAAGCGGAAACAGGAGATTCGCTTTGGATTGTTACCGTCGGCTGATTCATATGTTCGGGGATGTTGTCCTTGAAATCCCCAAAAAGAAGTTTGAAGGCATTCTGAAAAAGAAGAAGGAACAAAAAAAGGTTGTCCTGGATCACGAGCTGACGGAAGAGGCTCTGGAAGAACTGATCTCGGACTATAAAAATTTAATCAAGAAAGAGGCTAAAAAGGATTTTCCTCAAGATGTCAAGGAACAGTTGCTGATGTCCATTTCTGCCGTGTTTGAATCCTGGAACAATCCCCGAGCTGTGACTTACCGCCGTTTGAATTACATCCCGGATGATCTGGGTACCGCTGTCAACGTCCAGCAGATGGTTTTTGGGAATATAGGTGAGAAATCCGCAACAGGTGTCGGGTTCACCAGAAATCCAGCATCTGGAGAAAGAGAATTATACGGTGAGTATCTGTTTAACGCTCAAGGAGAAGATGTCGTGGCAGGAGTTCGAACGCCTTCTCCCCTAAACTCTCTGGAAAAGGAAATGCCCGCGGCCTACAATGAGTTAAAACAAATCACTAACAGGCTAGAGAAGCATTACCGCGATGTTCAGGATTTCGAGTTCACCATTCAGGAAAGAAAGCTTTATATGCTTCAGACGAGAAGCGGTAAGCGGACTGGCCAGGCTGCTGTGAAGATCGCTGTGGCTATGGTTGAAGAAGGCCTAGTCAGTAAAGATCAGGCGCTCATGATGGTGGAACCTGATGCTTTGAACCAACTTCTTCATCCAGTTTTTGATGCAGCGGAAAAGGAAAAATATCAAGTTCTTGCCAAGGGTCTTGCGGCTTCACCCGGTGCGGCTGCCGGACAGGTTGTGTTCACTGCTGATGAGGCGGTGGCCTGGGAAAAACAGGGTAAAAAGGTCCTCCTGGTCAGAGACGAGACGTCTCCTGATGACATCCATGGGATGAGCGCATCTCAAGGGATCCTGACGGCGACAGGCGGAATGACTTCTCATGCTGCTGTGGTGGGACGTCAGATGGGAAAACCTGCTATCGTGGGATGCGGAGAAATTAGGCCAGATGAGGAACGTAAATTATTTTTTGTTGGAGATACAAAAATCAAAGAAGGAGACTGGATATCCATCGATGGAACATTGGGAGAGGTTCTCCTGGGTCAAATACCGACTCAGCCTTCTGAGATCATCCAGGTCATCACTGGAGAGAAGAAACCAAAGGAATCAGAGATATACCAGGATTTTATCAAGCTGCTCTACTGGGCGGACCATGTGAAAAAATTATGGGTTCGAGCCAACACAGATACGCCGGAAGATGCCAGGATAGCACTTGCTTTAGGGGCTGAGGGAATCGGTCTGGCACGGACTGAGCATATGTTCTTCGAAAGGGAAAGACTCCCTTTCATCAAAGAGATGATCCTCTCTGAGACTGAAGAGGACCGGAGAAAAGCCTTGAGCAAACTCTTGCCTTTCCAGAAGAAGGATTTCTACGGATTGTTTAAAGCGATGAAAGGTCATCCGGTCAACATCCGCATGCTCGATCCTCCTCTTCATGAATTCCTTCCTCGTAAAGAGGAACTCATGGTGGAGCTGGCGGTTTTAAAAGCGTCAAGGGGCAAGAAGGAAAAGATCAAAGAAGTGGAAAAGCTTCTGGAGCGCGTCAAAGCTCTATCCGAGTTCAATCCCATGCTCGGGCACAGAGGTTGTCGTTTGGGAATTTCCTATCCTGAGATCATCGAAATGCAGGCCGCCGCGATTTTCGAGGCAGTCTGTCAGTTGGCAAAAGAAAGGGAGAAAGTCTACCCTGAGATCATGATTCCTCTTGTCGGAATAAAGGAAGAATTCTCCAACCAGAAGAGGATCATACAGAAGGTGGCAGCCAGAGTGATGGATGAGTACAAAGTTAAGGTGGAATATTCTATCGGAACGATGATCGAGATTCCACGGGCAGCCATCACCGCAGACAAGATTGCAGAGGAAGCCGAATTTTTTTCGTTCGGCACAAATGACCTGACACAGATGATTTATGGCCTTTCCAGGGATGATGGGGCTGATTTTTTAGCTTATTATCTGGCCCATGGAATCTGGAAGAACAATCCTTTTGAAACTGTAGATATAAACGGTGTGGGGGAGCTCATGAAGATGGCTGTTGAGAAAGGCCGGAAAACAAAGCCAAATCTGAAGATCGGAATCTGCGGCGTCCATGGCGGTGATCCCCGTTCCATCTTCTTCTGCCATAAGATCGGCCTCAATTATGTGAGTTGTTCTGCCTATCAGGTCCCGATCGCTCGCCTCGCTGCAGCTCAAGTCACGCTGATGGAAAACGCCTGACCCAGTTGGGTTAACTGAGAAATATGATCCAGTTGTTTCGAAAACCCGGATTTCCTTTCAAATTTGTCTACAGCGATGATTACTGGATTGTGGATCTTGGTGAACATGTTTTCCCTGTAGAAAAGTACAGGCTAATCTACGAAGGACTCCTCCGCATGGGAGCCAGAAAAGATGATTTCCTTCTTCCTCTTCAGCCGAGCGAGGAAGATCTTCTTTTGGTTCATACGTCCAAGTATTTAAAAAAATTGAAATCAGGGGCACTTTCTCATTCTGCAATATTGACCCTGGAACTTCCTTTCTCGCTAGAACTTATAGAATTTGCGCTCCGGTTTGTGGGCGGATCCATTCTTGTTGCGGAGAGGGCATTAGAAGATGGACTGGCAGTCCATATCGGTGGAGGGTTCCACCACTCTTTCCCTGACCATGGTGAAGGCTTCTGTGTGCTGAATGATGTGGCTGTTTCCCTCGAAAAGATGAAGCATGAAGGAAAGATACACAAAGCCATGGTGGTCGATTGCGATCTTCATCAGGGAAATGGAAACGCCTTTATTTTTTCTAAAAAGGACTATGCCTTCACGTTCTCCATCCATCAGATGGATATCTATCCAGCTCAAAAGCCATCGAGCTCTGTGGATGTGGGGTTGTGGTCAGGTGATGGAGACGAAAAATACCTGGAAGAGCTCCGGAAGAATTTCCCGCGTCTGTATGAAAAATTTCAGCCTGATCTGGTTTTTTATCTTGCAGGAGCTGATCCCTACGAAAAAGATCAGTTGGGAAACTTAAGGCTGACTCTAGAAGGTTTGAAGGAAAGAGACAGGATTGTTATCGAGGAGGCCCGAAAACTCCATCTTCCTGTTGCGGTCCTGTTTGCAGGAGGGTATGCTTTTGATGTGAAAGATACTGTCTCCATTCATCTCAACACTATAAAGGTTGCCCAGAAAGCCCAGAGGAAGTATCCTTAGTTTTTTGTCTCTTTTTCTATCCAGTTCAAATAGTCTACTGAGCCCTTGTGAACGGGAAGGGCGATGATTTCTGGAACTTCATACGGGTGAATCTCTTGAATCTTTTTTTCCAGCCTTGGGTAAAGAGCCGCTCGGGTTTTTATGAGGAGAATGTGTTCCGGCTCTTTCGAGATTTGTCCCTTCCACCAGTAGAAAGATTGGGACGCGGCGGAGATTGTCACACAGGCTGCCAGTCTTTCCTCCAGCAAACGGGTGGCGATAGTCTGGCCTGTTTTTTCCTCTGGAACCGTTGTCAAGACAAGGATATATTTATCCAATTTTGCCTCACTTTTTCACTCACTATCAGAATTTTTGAGTGCGGATCAGAAAAGGTCAAGATCCTGCTAAAATGTATTCATCATTCCTGGAGGAAGATGTGGGCAAATACCTTGGCATCGCCCACCATATTATCGATGATGCAGTATTCGTTGGGTTGGTGAGCGGTTTCATCATTTTTTGACCAGCAGGCTGCTTCGAAATTGGCTCTTCGAAACAGAGCGGCAACTGTACCACCCCCGATTCCAATGGCTTTTCCATCCTTTTTATAAGTGGCTTTGATCGCTTTTTTTAAAGCGTGTACGACCGGTGCCTCTGCTGAAGTGGGAGGAGCGGCCGGAGCTTTCTGGGTTTCTTCCAAGGTTATTTTCACTTTGAACTCATTCTCGATTTTAGCTGTCATTTTTTGGATGGCTTCAGTGATCTCATCAATCGTGTATTTTGGCAAGATACGACTGTCCATGTAGAACACATCTTCTCCCGGGATGGTGTTGACGTTGGGGACGTTCGGTTCTTTTTTTGTCGGTTCGAAGGTGGAAATAGATGGATCAAAAAGGGCGTCTTTATCGGGAAAAATCTTGTAAAGGTTGTTCAGTTCTGTGATCAGAAAAGAAGCCGCTCTGAAACTGTTTATTCCCTTTTCAGGAGTTGATCCATGAGCCTGTTTGCCGAGGGTTTTAAATTTTAACCAGAGAAGGCTTTTTTCAGCCACTTCGATCATCGTTCCATCCTCGTTTCCGGCGTCCGGAACGATGATCAAATCCTGTTTGCGAAAAGCGTTGCTGTGATTCAGGACATATTCGATTCCCTTCTCGCTTCCAGTCTCTTCATCTGCCACCAAAGCTATTCCTATATCGTAATTCGGCTTCAAGCCTTCTTCATGAAATGCCTTGATTGCGAACAGAGACGCCACCATATCCTGTTGATTGTCTTCGACTCCCCGGCCATAGATTTTCCCTCCTTCCACCCATGCTTTGAAGGGATCTCCTTTCCACTGGGCCAGTTCTCCTGGAGGAACAATATCCATATGCGTCATGATCCATATGGTTTTGGAGGAATTCTTTCCTTTGTAGAGAGCCAGAATATTCGGGCGGTAATTCTCTGGGGCATCCAGGTCAGGAGCTTTGAGAAGTTCTATGTTGCTAAACCCGTTTTTCTTCAGGAAATCGAGTAGAATCTCTGCCTTTTGAACTTCCCCTTTTCCTCCGCTTGCCGGCGCTACAGCAGGACAGGCGCAGAGTTTGATCTGGAAATCGACCATTTCATCACGGAAACGGTCGATTTTTTCTGCGATTTTTCCCTGTTCGGTCATGGGATCCTCCATTTTTTGTGGATGATAGCACCGCTTTGAGCTTTAAGCAACTCTCGAAAGCACCCTTTTAGCTCTGTGTGAAGAGGGCCTCTCACATTCAGCTTTCATGTTTGTCTCGTTTTTTATGCTTGAATCGGCCTGTTCAATTTAAACTTCCCGGGGGCGGGAT
>DAOVAM010000156.1 GCA_030671065.1 Candidatus Aminicenantota bacterium | reverse complement strand
GGTGATTGGCCTGACTCTTCTTGTTATCAGTGTGGGAATCATCTGGTCAGCTGGCGTTTCCCTTTACCGACCCGAAGAAAGCTTTCCGGGTTATATGGTTCTTGTTATTGCTGGAGTGTCTGTCATAGCAAAAGAAATACTATTCTTCGTTACACGAAAGATTGCCCGTATCACGCACAGTGCGGTTCTGTATGCAAATGCCTGGCATCAGCGGTCAGACTCCCTCTCATCAGTAGCTGTTTTGCTCGGAGGCATTGCGAGTTTGCTCGGATGGGGACATGCTGACCAAGTTGCGGCGATCGTCGTTGGTTTCATGATCATGGGGGTATCAGGCAAAATTTTCTTTGAGGGACTTCATGAACTCTCCGAACATTCAGCTGACAGCGAATCCATCCAAAAAATTGAGACGGTCCTTTCCAGAGAAAAGAAGATTTCCAGCTGGCATGCTCTTCGGACAAGAAAGCTGGGAGCAGAATTGTGTGTGGATGTCCATGTCCTGGTTGATCCTGTACTGACTGTACAAGAGAGCCATAAAATTTCAATGAAGATTGAAGAGGATATTGAGAAGGAACTCCCCCGGCCTGTCAATGTCCTGGTTCACGTAGAGCCTGATGTAGAAGAAATGCGGAAAAAAAAGGAATGAGGGTTATAGCCATCAAAAATGACACAGAGACTTCACAAGACTTAACTTTGGAAGAAATTTGACAATAAACAGGAATTTGACGGATGAATTCGCCATAAAGGAGGAAGGATGCCGTTTGTAAAGAAAATGCAATCAAATCTTCCCACCTTGGGAGTGTTTGTTCCCTGTGATCCGCGAATCGATGAAAACTCGCGTAAAAGAGCTTTCAACATCGGAAAAATGACTGCAGAATTATTGGCAAAAAGATTGACAATGCCTGACGGAAATCCTCCGAATGTCTTTTATTGTTCTCATCTTGTCGACAGCGAGAGTACGGCTGATTCCGGAGCGGGGGAATTCAAGGACGCAGGAGCCGACGCTCTGATTGTCGTTCCGGATACTTGGTTTTTCCCGGGGAAAAGTGCTTTGGCTCTGACAGCTCACTTTCCTCCAACCCTTCCATTGGCCTGTGTAGGAGGGAACAATGCTCCAAAGCCTGGAGTCGTGGGTATTGATGCTCTGGTTGGGGCCTATGCTCAAACAGGGCGTCTTTGTCCGATGGTCATAGGAAATATGCCCGAGACCGGAATGAACCCGGAATTCGATGAGAAAACGCAGGATGAGATCGCTGATCTGGGCTTTGCCATGATGACCTCTGCAGCTCTGAAAGGAAAAAGGTATCTTTCAGTGGATACAGATTCCATGCAGATGGAGACTGCATTGAATCATGTTCATGCGGCCCGGCGCTTCTTCGGCCTTGAATCCACACGGGAATCCATGAAGATTTTTGCCGATATGCTGCAGAAAAAGGGAGGATATGATCCAAAAGAGCTTGAGGAACTGAGGAGCTGGGTGCTCGAAGTGAAATTCAAAGACCGGATTTTTCCAAACACCGAAGAACTCATGGAGTCTAAAGCACCCGTTTACACGCAAAAGATCAAGCCGCCTCCACTTTCTGAAGGAGACAAGAAAAAGCTGGAGGAAGGACTGGCGCTGTATTTGATCATCCGGAACGCCATGAAAGACATAAACGCCATTGCAGGAGGTTGGACAAGCCAGCTTGCCTGGGGCTCAGACAGAAGGGGTATTCCCCTTTCGACTGCTGATATTGCCGAATCTTTGTTTAACTCCACCGAGGACCATACTGGAAAAAAGACTGTGATCCCTTTTGCCACGGAAAACGACATTCAAGGCCTTCTGACAATGATTGCCTATTGTTATCTCTCTGGGGGGAAGCCGCCCCTGTTTATGGACTTCAGGAAGGTTTACGAGCCCTGGGAGATAGAAAAGAACGCCAAGGAACTCAAGCTTGATCTGGCGTCTTACAAGAATGAGAACTGGATGAAGAGAGGATTCATTGATGGAAACAATTCAGGCAGCGCTTCCTTAGACTATGCGGATGAAGCCTATCTCTTCAAAGCCATAGAGTATTATTTTCCCGGGTTGGGATTTTCAGTGGGCTTTGTCTCGCCAAAGGGAATATCTGGAATGGCAGGCAGGATGGCGTATTCAGACCTCTCCGGGATGTTCACCATGGTTCAGGATGAAGTCCAGAGTGTTGAGATTCCTCCTTTGTTACGAGAAAGATGTTGTCATGCATCGAATTATTCATGGCCTCATACATTCCTGACATTTGAGCATGTTCCTTCGAGTCTGGCCAAGGTTGGAATCCCAGCCAATCATTTCCACATGATCACTCACATGCCCCGCCGCCGCTGGCAGCATTTTTCAGACTATAACCTTATTCTCAATTATCACTGGGAAAACACTCCTGAATACATGGATGGGATGGACAGGCCTTTGCCCATGTTGTGGAGAATGAACGGAGGCGAGATCAAGGCCAAAATGCTGATGAAGTAGGCGGAGATCTTTTTCGGCTATCTCGAAAACAGAGGATTTTTACAGGATCATACCTAAACGTACTGTATCCTCACCTCAGAAATTTTCCTGGAATCTGCTCCAATCCAAAGTCTTTAATATCTGCTAGTGGTTCCCACTATGCCTATTATGACGACAAAGATTATCAAATAAATGACGATCCCAATGGCAGCCCAGGCGAGGCTGGCTTTTGCCCAGTTCGCTTTGCTTGGATTCGTGGTTGAGCCAAAAGCCCAAACGAACAGGAGAACTAAACCGACCAGCGGGATGGCCGTCAGAAAAATGGTTAAAAACCACTCGCCAAAACTGACCTCATTGCTTGTTGGTCTCGGTTGAATCTGGGGTTGTTCCATAAGATACCTCCTCCACTAAATTGCATTCATTATAAAAGACAAAATATTTTTGTCAAATATTTGAAAATTGATTTTTGGAATTTTACCAAAAAAAAACATCAATATTTTTTGTATTGACAACTGGAATCTTAAAATATACTTTTAAGAAAACTTTATTCAAATTTTCTGTAGAGGAGGGATATTTTGGCAGAAAAAACAGGGATGCTTAAACTTTTAGTCTGGAAAGGCATTGTCTTGTTTTTCATCTGGTTTTTAATCTACTGTTTTGCACCTGTTGGAATTCTCACTGCTCTTGCATTTCCAGAAATGAAGGGATTATTCCTCAGGATGTTTGGAATTTTCCCATTGGGTTGGGCTGTGCTCTTTTTCTTTGCAGTAAAAGATATTCAAAAAAATCTTGCGATCATCAACAGTGCAATCATTACGGGAGTTTCTTTGATTATTGCTTCTCTCATTTACTACTTCACCGTTGATATTGAAATGGGCTGGTTTATGTGGTTAAGTCTAGCTGTTCTCTTTGTTTATAATTTAGCACTTTTTATATTGAAACCTAAAGCGGCATAACTCAAAAAATTTTCGCACTAGAGCCTGAAAACACTGTAGTTTTGTGGCCTTTATTTTTTCGAGGCACTCTGTCACCCCGCCGTTTTTTTTGTTGCAGAACCAGAGTTTATAGACGTTAACTCTTCAGCTTACTCGAGCGCTTTCTCGCATGCCTAACCTTTGGAGGAGAGGAGACCGGGTGCAGTTCGAGTCTATTGGATTCTCTTGATGATATGCCAGCCGTATTTGGAGTTATCCGGATCGTATTCAGCCAGCCCGATTCCGTTGATCTGAAGTTTAAAACTGACATCTCCAAATGACTTCACCATCCGGTTGCGCGGGTATTCTTCCTGGTCGGCTTGAGGCTCCACATCCAAATTCGACATTTTGTAGATCCCTGGATGTTGGTCGTCAGTAAATTCTTTGACCAGACCGTCGAAATCCTCTCCTTTTTTGGCTCTCTCGAATATCTCAAGAGCCAGTTTCTCTGCTTCTTCGCGTGTTCGGATGACAGTTTCCTTGGGAATCGAACCTTTAAAAGATATCAAAATGTGCTGCACCGTGACACGGTCAGGTTCTTTCACAATGACATTGTCAGGCTCTTTCTGAAAGGATACAAAAAGAATCAAAACCATTAAGGGAATGATCCCGAAAAATCGTTTCATTTCTGTTCCTCCATTGTTCTTCTTAATCCCTGGGGATTATCAGAGAGGGTCTTATAGCAACTCGTTTTACAAAAGTCAATCCTGTAACTGTTCACTTTTTCTTTTTCAGGAACAGGACTCCTTTAACCATCCAGTCAGGAGCAGGTTTGTCTTTGAGGTAATGGTCATAGAACTGCTCCATCCGGATTTGAAAATCCTTTTTGTTCTCAAGCTTAGTGGCATGGTGCCCCTGTCCTGGATAGGAGACAAGGATCACATTTTTTCCGTTAAATCTCAGCGCATTGTAAAACTCGATAGCCTGAAGCCATTCCACTGATCCATCAGCCGTTCCATGCAAGATCAACAGGGGAGTATCCATTGTTCTGGCGTGGTAAACTGCCGATTCATTCAAATAGAGGTCAAGATCATCATAGGGATTTGTCCCAAACCGTCCCTGCCCGTAATAATCGTACCGGTGTTGACTCGTACCGCTTGATTTCCAGAGCTGGTTGAAATCAGATATGAGGTTGGTGGCTGCCGCACCGGAAACAATCGCCGCGAACATCTTTGAGCGTCCTGCTATCAAAGCTGATCCCTGTCCTGAGAAACTGTGACCGTGAAGCCCAACCCGTTCGGGGTCTGCATAGCCCAGTTCGGTCACCTTCTTCACGGCTGCTTCTACACAATCCAGCATATCCGAATGTGTTGTTCGGGTGTTGAAATGAACATCGGGCAGCAACACAAGATAGCCGTTACTGACATACTTGTAAAACATGGGAGTATCCCGAAAGATCATCCGGGAGAATCTGTAAAGATTTTGGGAGTTCTTTTCGTAAAAGTCGACAAGCATCGGAAGCTTTTGTCCTTTCTCGTATTCATCCGGAATGCTGAGAACGCCCTGCAGACGTTTACCGTTCTTATTCTTGTATTCGATCAGGATGTTGTATCCCCATTTGAACTCAGACTGCCAGGGATTGGTATCGGTCATCCGTCTGGGATTGAGAAAAGTGTGGTCACTGATATGATAATTCGGAAAGTCTCTGTATGTTTCTATGGTGTACATGTATTTATCGGCATTTTTCGCTTTGTTTAATGAGCCATATCTTTTTTCTTCATAAACGTTCTTTTCCAGTTTCCCCTTTCTCAATGTATAAAAGCCTGCTTTCTTGGTCCATTGGCCAAACGCAGACAATAATACCGGCTTGGAAAGATCGATGAATCTTTCCTCGGGATCTGTTCTTATATACCGGAAACGGATCTCTTCTCGAGTACCCATTCCCCTGGTCAGGTTTGTCGGTGTGCCGCCTTTTAAAGGCTGAAGCCAGAGATCATATTTGTGAGTCAAAATGACTGCTTTCCCGTCCTTTGTCCAGCCCGTGATTCCATACGGCGGCTTCGTTCCAGGATGATCATAATCATTATTGACAAAGCTAACTGGCGCGTTTTCTGTAATGTTGACCATCTTTCCAGACTCGATTGTGTAATCCCAGATATGGCTCTCTTTCCAGTACAGGAAGTGCTTGCTGTCTGGAGACAGG
>DAOVAM010000173.1 GCA_030671065.1 Candidatus Aminicenantota bacterium | reverse complement strand
ACAGTGTAATCGCCGTCAAGATAAGACCTGTCGCCCAGAGTGATGTAGAACTGGCCCCCGTTCGTATGAGGGCCTCCATTAGCCACTCCCAGACTGCCTGCTTTGTTATGAGATAATTTTGGATGGATTTCGTTCGGGTATGCATATCCAGGACTGCTTTTCTCTGTTCCACCCGGGGCACCGGCCTGGATAACGTGATTCGGAACGACTCTGTGGAAGACGGTTCCATCATAATAGGGGACTCCATCGGGCAGAGCTGAGTTTTTTATCGTTCCCTCGGCAAGCCCCACGAAATTGGCGGCTGTCATCGGCACCTTCTTGAATTCGAGGAGGAGCACAATCAAGCCTTTATTCGTGTTCAATTCAGCATAGATTCCCTTGGCGTATTTTTCCTCAGTGCTGTTCGCGCTCACCAGGATACTCGCAGCGAGCATACAGATAAGAAAGACAGTTAATCCTTTGAGTTTCATCTGCAACCTCTCGATTAAAAAATTGTCACTGTAAGAAATAATTCAGAATAGTAAAAATAACATTTCAAGGTTGTGGAAAGCAACAGGGAAGGTCAGCCAGGTTGAGACCAGTGAGGATAGTAAAGTCCGGTGTATGAAAAATTCGAGAGTCCTTGACATTGGAATTTGGTTATATATATATGTGTTTTACCGGGAAGAAAATCAAACAGCATGATTAATCATTGTCCTTTTTAGGAGGGATACAATGAAAAAAGATTCTCAACCAATCAGGAGAAGGATGTTCCTCAAAGCAGGAATAGGGGTGAGTTTTCTGGCCGCCTTCCCCTTCAAGAAACTTCTCTCGTTTTCTGTTTTTTCCCCAGGTCAGCATCATGAGCTCGACACCTGTCGTCCTAAACAGTTTCAAGAGAAGATTCGCGAAATATCTCTAAAATATGGCAGCGAATTCGGAGCGATAAAACCCGAGCCAAGGAGGAAAGACCATGTCTGTGTTTGAAATGGAAAGCTGGCGTGTTAAAGAGGGAAAAGAGGAGGAACACAAGAAAGCGCTTCGTGGCTGGCTCAAGTGGGTCAATGACCATAGGGAGCTTTTCAAGGAATGGAAGAGCGTCCGGTATTTTGTAAAGACAATCGCCGGGGAGGAATCGGAGCGCCATTTCATAATCTGGGAATACGACAGCCTCTCTGCCTTTGAAGCGTACAAGACGAGACGTGCGGATTACAAAGGTCCTTATGCTGAGTACAAAAAGAACGATCCCTACCACCAGGGCGTTTTTGACCACAGCAGCATGAGAGTTGAAGTGTGGAAGGATGTGGATCGAGACCTCTGGATTGAATGAACGGCCGTATAGATTAGCGGACAAGTATAGAATACTCACTCTTATTGTTAGAGTTTAACATAGGGCCATTCAGTAAAAAAAATTATGCGCTTGACGTCCAAACGAGAGATTTAAGCGTTATAATAGATAAAAGGGGTAGCATGAATGAAGACTAGAAAAAAGAGCAAACATGGGATTCTGCTCTCGTTCTGTTCAGTTCTTGCCCTCCTATTTTTATTGAGTTCCTGCAAAAAGAGCGGAATAACAACAGAGATCATTAACGGCGTGTTGCATGTTCACAATCCCACAGAGCCTCTCAAAGGAACAATAGACCTTGAATTGGAAGAGACGTTGAGGATTGATCTGGCTGAACTCCAAGCTGAAGACCTCTTCGTTTTCCTGAGATTCTGGAAAGGCCCACTGGGGAACGTCTACCTGTACGATTGGACCAAGAAAAGAGTCCAGGTGTTCGATACTAACGGAGATTATTTGGGAGCATTTGGTCGATTAGGGCAGGGACCCGGGGAATTTCCTCAATACAGCAGCTTTTCTCTGTCTTTCATCAAAGAGGGAGAGATCTGGGCCATAGGAGGAGGCAAAATTGCCAGGTTCGATATGGAGAGAAATTTTTTAGGAGAGATTAGGCCATTTGTTGGGTACTCTTCTATGGTATTTTTGGATGAGGAGAGTTATCTAGCAGAGCGGAATGAATGGGAGGGAGAGGGGAGAGATATGTACAGCTGGACCATAATTTCTCATATAGAAAGGGTTCTGAAGGGGCAAGACAAAATCCTTTTTGACTATAGAAAGGCCAAAGATGTAGGAATGGTTAAAAAAGGGAACTCTGCCTTTAGTGACGATTGGGCCACCCCAAACCTTTTCTGGTTTTATGATGAATATAAAAAGCGGGTTTTCACAGTATTGAATACAGAGTACAAAATCTCTGCTCATGAGTTGAATGGAGAAAATTTTTTCGTTTTTGATAAAGCTCATACGAACGTCTCACCCAGTCCAGGAGAATTAGAAGCATTTTTAAAAGAAGACCGTAAAAATGCCTGGGAGTTGATATTTAAATTGTATCCAGATGAGCTGTGCGCCATAAGGAATATCAAATGTCTTCCAAAAGGCTATGTGGCTGTTTATGTCATTACAGGGCTGGGATCTTTCAATATCGATGTCTATGATCCTGAAGGCCGGTTTCTATATGTGTTGAATCCCCCACAGGGTTTGTCATTGGAGTGGGCCCAATTCAATGATTTTGGGTTTGCTCTCAGGGAAGAGAAGGAAGACCGGGATGTGTATGTGGAATACAAGATCAAGAATGTGCCGGAGATTTTCGGGAATGAATAAAAAAAATAGGACATTATCCTGTCTAGCAGAGTTGCATTTTTTATGTCATGAAATTATAATTTCAGGCAGGTCAGTGAAATGAATCGAATCTATTTTTAGGGGGTGCGAAATGCGTTCAATCAAAATTTTGGTCCTTTCTGTTATCGCATTATTCGTAGCGAGCTGTTTAGTGACATCTGTACATCCGCTGTATACAGAAAAGGATTTGACCTTTGTTCCAGAACTGGTGGGCACCTGGGAGAATGATGATGTATGGATATTTGAGCAGTCGGGAAAAAATGCTTATGAGTTGACCATTAAAGAACAGGATAGCGCAAAGACAGGGGTATACGAAACCCATCTGGTTAAGCTTGGAAAGTATCTTTTCTTGGACCTTTATCCGGAAGAGAGTGAAATGGAAGACTCTGTCTACGAACTTCATTTAGTCCCAACACATTCCTTTTGGAGGATAGAGATTGAAAAAGATGTTCTGCGCATTGCTTATATCGATATCGAATGGCTTGAGAGGATGATTGACGGAAATAAAGTCAACATCGCTCATGTGCGTCTTGAAGACAGAGTTGTCCTCACTGCACCGACTGAAGAACTCCAGAAATTTGTCTTGAAATATGCTGAGGATACGGATGCCTTTCCTGAAACAGAAGAATTGAATCGCAAGAAGCAGGATTAAAGACTATCAGAAGGACAAAATTTGAATAGTCTCTTCGGGCTGTTTCTCAATTGATTCTCTGAATACATATTCTCATTTCAATTTCCCTGTCAGGAAGACTCGAATTTCTGATGTTTTAGAAACCTGCTCCCGGAATTACGGAATTACTAAAGTTACTAAGGTCTGACTCCATACTTAATACCCGACAAAAGTCGTGTTTTTTGCTTATCCTACTTTCGTTGGAAGAAATTCGTTTCAAATTTTCGTATTATTTTATAGAGGAATGAAATTTGAGTGATTGGATTATTCAAAAGATGAAAAAAATCGAAATGAAGAACGAAAAGAAATCGCTTCCGTCTTTGAACGTATCTCCTAGTACTCTTCGTTTTATTTTTTTTGATTTAATATATAAGGGTGGTATGATATAAAAACAGTAAAATGATTGGAAAAGAACTCAAGCACTTCAAGATCGAAAAGCTCCTCGGCAAGGGGGGTATGGGTGTTGTTTACCGTGCCCGCGACGTCCGTCTGGACAGGCCGGTTGCTTTAAAAGTGCTCCGCGCTGACTTGACCGCCAATCCGGACAGGAGAAGACGTTTTCTCCAGGAAGCGAAAGCCGCCTCTGCTGTCACACATCCCGCCATCGCCCAGATCTATGATGTTGACGAAGTCGATGGAACGACTTTCATCGCCATGGAGTTTGTCGAAGGAAAGACTGTCAGTCAGTTGATCGATAAAAAAGAACTGGATTTGATAGGTTCTGTGGAGATCGCTCTCCAGGTTGCCGAGGGATTGAGTAAAGCGCATGAGGCCAATATCGTCCACCGGGACATAAAATCCGACAACATCATGGTCACCCGTGATGGACACGCAAAGCTGCTCGACTTCGGGCTGGCGAAACTTCTTGATCCTGTGTCTGCGGATGAAGAAAGCGATGTTCAGGACGTAAAAGAGACCGAGACTTTCTCTCATACTCAGCCCGGAACCGTGATGGGCACAGCCGCATACATGAGTCCGGAACAGGCGCGTGGCCTTCCTGTCGATCAGAGAAGCGACGTGTTCTCGATGGGAGTCGTTATGTACGAGATGGTAACAGGTCAGCTCCCGTTCAAAGGCGATACTCCTCTGGACACAATGCATTCCATTGCCTTTGATGAGGCCCGTCCTATCACAATTATCCGCAGGAACCTTCCGCCCGAGCTCCATCGAGTCGTATCCAGCTGCTTGCGCAAAAGGCCAGAAGACAGGTACAAGAATGCGCGCTCTCTGGCCGTGGATTTAAAGAAGTTGAAACATGATCTTGAATCCGGGATTCAGCGTTCGCTTCCTGCCGGGGAGAGAATCCGCGGATTCTTCGAGAGTATAAAGACTTCATTACCCTTCGGCCCCACGGGGATCGCCATTTTCGTAATTGGCCTGGCTTTAGTGGGATTATTGATTTTTACAACAATGGAAACTGGCACTCTGGTCGGGCTTGGAGTGATTGGCATCATCGTTTACCGTTACATCCGGAGCAGGAAAAACCGGATGCTCAAGCGTTTCACCTCGAAGATCTCGAAATTTCCGGAAGTGCAAGCCATCATCAGGCGGGATGACCACATTACAGTTGTTGTTGATGAAGCTAAAGCGAAAACCTATATCCGCATCAACAGTCTGGTCGATATGGTGAATAAAAAGCTGTA
>DAOVAM010000178.1 GCA_030671065.1 Candidatus Aminicenantota bacterium | reverse complement strand
AACAGAGAGTGAAGCGACGATTATTTTTAAAGAACGTGGGATGGGGAGTAGTGGCCATGGCCGGTTCAGGAGCCATGCCCACCTGCAGTGTGTTGTCAAAAAAGAAGAAGCTGAATTTTATCCTGATCAACATTGATGACCTGGGTTGGAGGGATCTGACCTGCTACGGCAGCCAGTACTATGAGACTCCAAACATCGACCGGTTGGCAGCACAAGGAGTTAAATTCACCAGTGCCTATGCTTCCTGTTCTGTGTGCTCGCCGACACGGGCATCCATCATGACAGGACGATATCCTGCTCGAATTGGAGTGACAGACTGGATCCATCATCTGGATAAACGGGGGAAACAGGCTTTTGAGAAAAATCAAAATCCGACGGTCTATGTCGGAGGCAAAAGAAAACAGCTTCTGTGTCCGCCCAACCCGTACTGGATGGAGCTGGATGAGGTCACGATCGCTGAAGTCTTGAAGTCCGCAGGGTATACGACCTGTCATATCGGGAAGTGGCATCTCGGCTACGAGCCCTGGTTTCCTGATAAACAGGGATTTGACATCAACATTGGCGGTGGGGAGATCGGGCAGCCACCAACCTATTTTGATCCGTACTACCAGAATGAGCAGAGGCCGAGTATCCCTGCGCTTTCAGCCCGAAAAGAAGGAGAGTATCTCACTGATCGAGAGAGCGCTGAGACAGTCCGCTTTCTAAAGGAGTATGGTGATAAGCCGTTCTTCCTCCACATGTGCCACTATACGGTGCACACTCCGCTCCAGGCCAAACAGGAAGTCGTTGCCAAGTATGAATCCAAGAAAAAGACCAATCAGACGAATGCCACTTATGCGGCAATGATTGAGAGTATGGACAAGGCAGTGGGAAAAATGATGTCAACGCTGGATGAGTTGGGCCTGAGTGAGCGAACAGTGGTTATTTTTACGTCCGATAACGGAGGTCTCCAGGATCACTCTACAGATAATGCTCCCTTGCGAGCGGGCAAGGGATATCCCTATGAAGGGGGGATTCGAGTCCCTTTGATCATCCGATGGCCTGGAGTGATTCAGGCCGGTATCGAGTGTGATGTCCCTGTCACAAGCGTTGATTTTTTCCCCACCATCTGTGAAATGGCTGGGCTTGACCTTCCTCCAGACCGTATCATCGATGGCGAGAGTCTCAGTCCTCTGCTGAAGCAGACGAACGCGTTGAGGCGGGAAGCGATTTTTTGGCATTTTCCCCATTACAGGGGACGTATCGTTCCCTACAGCATCATACGCAAGGGTGACTGGAAGCTTATCAAACGGTATGAAGGAAAACCTTTTGAGCTGTTTTATGTGAAGGAAGATTTGAGTGAGGAGGATGAATTATCCGGATTGATTCCTGGAAAAGTCAAAGAGCTCGACACAGAGTTGAATGCCTGGCTCAAAGATACAGGAGCAAAACTTCCGAGGAAAAATCCTGATTACAGGCCAAATGAAGAATAGATGATGAGTTATTTCAGAAAGAGAAACAGAGCCAAGATTCTCATAATCCTTGTTTGTGTTCTGTCTGTTTCCGTCCTGAATTCTCAACAACCATCTGATTCTAAACAAATTATAAGAGTATTGTCTTATAATATCTATCATGGGGAGACTCTGAATCATGATTTTGATCTGGAGCGTATTGCTGATGTTATCAAATCAGTATTGCCGGATATTGTGGCGCTGCAGGAAGTGGATTTCAGAACACAAAGAGCGAAAGGCATGGATCTGGCCACACGATTAGGATATTTAACAGGTATGCAGCCTCTTTTTGGAAGAGCGATGGAATATGATGGAGGAGAATACGGAGAGGGAATACTTTCCCGTTTTTCTTTCAAGGAAACAAAAAATAATCCTTTGCCTCATTCTTCCGGGCATGAACCTCGGGCAGCGCTTGAAGTCCTGGTGGAACTTCCCTCAGGGGATGAAATCATATTCGTCGGGACTCATCTTGACCACACACGCGATCAAACCGATAGAATCGCTCAAGCCCGTCGCATCAACAAGCTGTTCAAGAAGACTAAAAAACCAACTCTTCTAGCTGGAGATCTGAATGCGACTCCCGAAAGTAACCCCATGAAGATTTTATCCAAATTCTGGACAGATGCCTGTGCCCGAGATCCACAGCCCACATTCCCTTCATCCGACCCGAGAAGGCGGATTGATTATGTGCTGTTCCGTCCTGCCAGCAGGTGGAAAGTTTTAGAAACCCGCGTGATTGATGAAAAAGTCGCCTCTGACCACTGTCCTTTGCTGGTTGTTCTGGAGTTGCTTCCAGAGAAAAAGAATAAATGATGAGTGACCTGGATGATTTGCTGAAAAAAAGAGAACAGGCCTCTTTTTGCCGCAAAGATGAAAAGAATTTTAAGAAGGAAAAAGGGGCTTGTTCCCGTAGTGTGAGATTCTGCTCGATGTCCATATCAAAGAAAATTCTGGATTCTGTCCTCGTGAAGCCCGCTGGTCCGGATTGAAATATGCCTCCAGCAAAATTTTTAGCTTTTGATTTCGGGGCGGAAAGCGGCAGGGCTATCCTGGGGAAGCTGGACGGAAAAAAAATCAGTCTGGAAGAGATTCATCGTTTCCCGAATAAACAAATCAGTGTTTCCAACCATATCCACTGGAATGTATCCTATCTCTTTGAAGAGTTGAAAAGAGGATTGACTGCTGCGGCTCAGAAGGGCCATTCGGATCTGTCCGGCCTGGGTGTGGATACCTGGGGTGTGGATTTCGGTCTGGTTGGACGAGATAATCAAATCCTGGAGAATCCTTACGCCTACCGCGACCGGAGAACCGAAGGAATGATGGAATTGGCCTTTCAAAGGATGCCAAAAAAAGAGATATATGCCCGCACCGGAATTCAATTCCTGCAGTTCAATTCTGTCTTCCAGCTCCTGAGCGTGGTCGAATTGAAAAATCCTATTCTAGAGAAAATCGAGACTCTTCTGTTCATGCCAGATCTGTTTAATTTTCTGCTAACGGGCCAGAAGAAGTCTGAATACACCATTGCTTCAACATCCCAGCTTTTAGATGCCAAAAAAAGGGATTGGGAATCAGCCATCTTCGAGAACCTTGGTTTACCCATCCACATCATGGCTCCGATTATACAACCCGGGACATTGATCGGCCCGCTCATGCCCGAAATTGCCCGGGAAACGGGCATTTTGTCTGTGGATGTGATTGTTCCGGCCTGTCATGATACAGCGAGTGCAGTGGCTGCAGTTCCCGCTCAATCAGACAATTGGGCGTACTTGAGCTCAGGAACATGGTCATGTCTTGGGATCGAAATGGAAGAGCCGATCATAAATGAAGATTCAATGTTGAATAATTTCACCAATGAAGGCGGTGTTGGAGGGAAAATACGATTTTTACGAAATACCATGGGATTATGGCTGATTCAGAGATGTATGAAAAAATGGGAGCAAGAGGGTGAATCTCTAAACTACGATGAAATAACAAGCCTTGCCTTAGATAGTCAAGAATTCAGGTCTATCATTAATCCTGATGACCACGCGTTTTTGAATCCAGCGGATATGCCTGCAGCCATAGCGGAGTTCTGCAGGAAAACAGGACAGCCAGTGCCTGAGAAGAAGGGTGAATATGTGCGTTGTATTCTTGAAAGCCTTGCTTTGAAGTACCGGTTTTTAATAGGAAAGATCAACGCGATGTGTCCGGAGTCTGTTGAAGTGCTCCATATCGTTGGCGGGGGATCGCAGAATGAAATTCTCAACCAGTTCAGCGCGAATGCAACGGGTCTGACTGTGATTGCGGGACCTGTAGAGGCCACCGCTGTGGGGAATATTATGATTCAGGCAATCGCCAAAAGGATGTTGGATGGGATTGAAGACAGCCGGAAAGTAGTGGCTCGCTCCTTTCCGTTGAGGTCTTATAAGCCGGATAACCAGAATAAATGGAATGCTGTTTATGAAGATGTCAAAGGAATGTTTTCGTAGGGAAAGAAGAGCACCCTTATTCAAAAGTGCGAAAAGGATGCGCTTTCCCAAGGAATGAAAGGTTGCCTTCAGAATCAATAATAATCGTGCCGTAATCCGGATATTTCTCCATGATTGTTTCTGGTTGCCTGGAGACAAAGAGTGCGGTTGAAAGTGCGTCACAGATGAGGGTTTCAGGGCCGTAGACAGTCACGCTCTGTTTCCCACGCGCTGGATATCCTGTGGCGGGATTAAAAACATGATGGAAGCGGACTCCTTCTCTTATGAAAAAACGCTGGTAATCTCCTGTTGTCGCCGCTCCAAGATCTGAAATGGACAGTATGCCAAAATATCCACTTTCACGGGGATGCTTGATGCCGATATTCCAGTCCTGATTGTCCGGATTTTTTCCCCAGCAGTAGAGGTCACCCCCCGCATTAATGAATCCGTTTGAGATTCCCATCTCGATCAAGGACCGGTAGGCAAGGTCGATAGCGTAGCCCTTGGCGATGGCTCCCCAATCCAGCTTCATTCCAGGAAGCAGGATGAGGGCTTCGTTTTTTGTTTTAATTTTTTCCATCCCGATGTGTCCAAGAGTGGATTCTATCTGGTCCTGTGCTGGCACGAGATAGGATTTGCTCAGGAACCCCCACAGCTGGGATAAAGGAGCAACCGTGATATCAAAGCAGCCATCAGAGTCACTATAAACCTGGAGAGCCTTTTGGTAGAGTTCGTGAACCATAGGGGAAGAATAGTCTTTAGCAGTAGGTGAGAAAAGGGAATCTATCTCGGAGAAAATGCGGTCCACTGTTTTCTGCGCTGCTTTGAAAGAAGATGAAGAGCAGAAGACTTTTATTTCACAGAGTGTGTCGAAAACGAGAAGAGTCGATGTGTGCCATTTCTGTTTGATACCACAGCCTGCAAGAAGAATGACAATGAACAGAAGAAGAGTGAGTTTTTTAGCCAATGATGGTATCTATGGAGCCGGAGC
>DAOVAM010000207.1 GCA_030671065.1 Candidatus Aminicenantota bacterium | reverse complement strand
ATTTGTGTTGGAAATGGACGCCTTTTTCATATACGGATTCCTCCAGAGAGCACTCCTGGCAGGTATCTTTATTGCTATCGCCTGTGCACTCTTAGGCGTTTTTCTCATCCTGAGGCGGGATTCCATGATCGGTCATGGTTTGGCCCATATCGCCTTCGCCGGAGTGGCCCTGGGGCTGTTCCTGAAAATAATCCCTTTGGGAGTGGCGCTTGTCATCGCTGTGGTCACAGCTTTGGGACTCATGACGGGGAAGGAGAAAGCGGGTCTCTACGGAGACACAGCCATTGCGATTTTCAGCAGCATGGGGCTGGCTGTAGGAATTGTTTTGGCCACTCTTGCCCAAAGCTTCAATGTGGACCTTTTCGGCTATCTTTTTGGTGATATCCTGGCCATCGAGACTTCGGAGGTGTGGCTATCTGTGGCCTTGGCCGCGGTGGTTGTTTTTGTCGTGATCCTCCACTACCACAAATTCATGTACATGACCTTTGACCATGAAGCCGCAAAAGCTTCAGGGATCAAGGTCGGACGCCTGGACGTTCTCTTGACCGTTTTGACTGCGGTGACTGTCGTGCTGGGCATGAAAGTGGTGGGAATTCTTCTGGTCTCTGCCTTAGTGGTCATCCCTGCGGCGGCGGGTCTTCAGCTGGCATCCAATTTTAAACAAGCCATTATCCTCTCGTCTTTCATCGCTGTTGCCTCTGTCCTGCTGGGACTTGTAGTTGCCTATTTATTAGACTTGCCCGCTTCCGGGGCTATCGTCATCCTCTCCTTTCTCTTCTTCAGCCTCTTTTTTCTGCTCAAGATAGTCAGAGGAGGCCGTTAAGCCAGAAAAAAGGCCGCTTTCATTTTTTGTGGATTGGATAGCTTAAATACACGGAAATGTCATCGCTCCCTTCGGATTTTTAACGCCATTCCCTCACCGCTCCTCTCGGCGCCCGACTTTGTCGGATACCCTCACCGAGCGGTTCAGGAAGGCTAAATCCTCAAGGTCGCTTTTTCCTTTCCCGTGTATTTCACCAAAAAGATTTTATAGAGAACCGCGAAATAATATCAGCTTGTGAGTTTATCTAGTGTCTTTTCGAAGACATTGTACGCGTCCTGTCCGTAGAGGCAGAAGATCACTTCCTGCGGATGATCATGCGTTTCCAGGAATTCCATGACTGTTTGGATCATGATCTCGCTGCATTCTTGCATCGGGAAGTCGAATATTCCGGTGCTGATCGCAGGGAAGGCGATGTCCTTGAGTTTGTTTTCGTTCGCAATTTTGAGGCTGTTCAAAGTTGCATTGCGCAGCTTGGTGTCTTCCCGGCCTTCTCCCTGGACTGGGCCGGCCGCATGGATGACGTGTTTTGCCTTGAGGTTTCCCGCGTTTGTCATCACAGCTTCTCCGACGTCGATGGGGCCGATCGTGTTGCACTCCTCCTGGATAGAGGGGCCTCCGGCGTTTCGGATCGCTCCTGCAACACCTCCCCCTAAGATCAGATTCCTGTTTGCGGCGTTGACAATGGCGTCAACATCAAGGAGGACTATGTTTCCCTCCTTAAGCGTTAATTTTCTTCCTTGTGTTGTCCATGGTTTCATGGTTCCTTCCTTTCCTTTTCAGAGAGATCAGGTGTTTTGAACCAGTTTTGGACTTCTCTAAACACGACTTCAAAGTTACCGCGATCGAGTCGAGCCACTGTCACGTCCGGTCTCCTCTTGATCCTATCCGCAAATTCATTCTTTCGCTCCATAACCGATGCCAGCACTTTTAGGGGCGAGTCCAAGGCCTTGAGCAGGGTATTTTTGAATTTTTCCGAGAAGAGCTCCATTTTTCCTATTTCATCCACAACAACGGCTTTTTCCGAGCGAAGGGCATCTTCGATGGCAGCGCATCCGGTGTTCTCGAGGTCCTCGAGGTGAACTCCATACTTACCCACGCGAAACGGGGAAGAAAAGCCCTTCCTTGCCAGAAGGCCTTCTTCATTGTCCGGAAGAGAGACGATCTTGAACCCGACTCTTTCACCCTTTTCTCTCATTTCCTCGGTGATGAACCCGCCGACTTTGTCCGATAGGGAACTGTCCTGGATGATCCTTAAGATGAGGGTTGTTTTTCCACAGCGCGGCGGTCCGGTAATCAAGAAATTATTCAATTTCTGACCTGTTCAAAAGTCACAAGGTTTTGTAGAAAAAAGGGGCCTGGCCCCTTTTATATTGTCATTGCCGGTTGTGCGTGGAAATCTCATAAAGATAAATCCAGCTATCCTTTTCAAATGCGTCAGGAACGTCCCTGAGATCCCGTCACTTCAGTTCCTTTTGGATTATCTCTCTCAGCTCATCGCCGAGCTTCTGGGCTTTTTTCACGATTGCCGTGGCTTGCTTCTTTGTCTTGGAAACAAAATCTGCATCCTCGAGACCCGGCAGGTTGATCATGACATTGTAGTACGCGCCTTCGGCAGCAGCCTGGGCCATCAGCCCGGCCACTCCGGCATCGCTCAATGAATTCTTGTTCCCTTTGAGGGCAACATCTTTGGCCAGCTTCAGGGCTTCGAAGCTCTTTTCCAGGACTCCCAAGGGCACCAAAGTGGCTTCCTGCGAGGCCTCTTCCATGGCCCGGGCTTTTTCTTTTTTCTGCTCATCGGTTTTCTTGGGCAGCTTGAAAGTATCCATGACCTTGCTGAAGGCCATGGTATCCAGGTCGACAGCTCTCAGGAATTCATCTTTTAACGCTTGAGCGTTCACGGCGAATTCTTTCATATTTTTCTGGACGGCTTCGTATTCCTTTTTGCCGACTGTGAGATTAGAGACCATCGAAGAGAGAGCGGCGGATAAGGCTCCGCTCAAGGCCGCTGTGCTTCCTCCGCCAGGGGCTGGAGAATCTATCGAGAGCTCGTTGGCGAATTCCCTCAGGTTGAGGTCGAGCAGCGAGTTCTCTACTTCTTTGAACTGGTATTCTATGATCTTTTTTTCTGGTTCGAACGGTGCAACGTCTGTCAGGCCCAGAGAAATGACCGCTGTTCTTATGAGTTCTTCTTCCGGCACGCCGGGGCTTTTTCCCTGTTTTTCCAGGTAATATCTTCCGGTTCCGAGCATAGCTTCCTTGGGGATGAGGCCGACCAATTCACAGCCTGTTGCTCTCAGGCCGAGCTTTTCCGCTTGCTTCCGGACTTCATCGAAGACAATGTGCAGAGGAGTGATCTTGTAATTGGTGAAGTTTATCGAGATTTGAGCGATCTCATAGTCCTCGATATACCATCCGACAGCTTTCACCTCCTTGAACTTGCCAGGAACCTTTATGGCTTTACCGTTTTCATCCCTGATGATCTTCCCCTCTTTATCCCTCTTAGCCCGTCCTTTCTCTCTTATGTTGAGCGCGATCTCCTGCGCGAGTTTTTGATCCCTGGTGTTGAGGTTGATGTTGTAGGCGATCAGGAATTCCCTGGCTCCGATCACTGTGGCTCCGGTTTTCGGGTTGAAAACTGGTTTGCCGTAATCAGGAGCCCATTCGGGATCCTTGAATTTTTCCGGAAGGCCCTCGTATTCGCCGGTTCTGATGGTCGCCAGATTCTTCCTCTCCGGTTTCTGCGCCGCTTCTTCATACAGGTAAACAGGAATATTGAGCTCTTTGGCCACTCTTTCTCCCAATTCATGAGCAAGCTTCACGCAGTCTTCCATGGTCACTCCCGTGACAGGGACAAACGGGCAGACGTCCGTGGCACCCATCCGGCTGTGAGCGCCCGTGTGCTGGCTCATATCCAGGACTTCAGAAGCTTTTTTGATTGCCTTGAAAGCGGCTTCCTTGACTCCCTCAGGTGTTCCGATCATCGTAACAACGGTCCGGTTGGTGGACTCACCCGGGTCCACATCAAGAAGTGTGACTTGAGGCGTTGATTCGATTTCTTTGGTGATAGCGTTGATTTTTTTCCTGTTTCTCCCTTCACTGAAATTGGGAACGCATTCCACAAGCTTCATTTCTCGTCTCCTTAATCAAACTTATATGTTCCTAGGTAAATGCCTTTTTTATCGAATGCATCAATTTCTTTTATGAATTTTCCGAACTGGTTGAGTACGAGATCTCCGTCTCCCACGACCACGACTACAGGGGTCATGATCGGGATTTTTCCGGCCAGTTCAAAGAGTTTGTCTGAAGTGGTGAGCATGATGTTCTCATAATATTTGTTCCAGTGTTCCTCTCCCAGATTAAAGGCCTTGAGCTCCGCCACTTTCGAGGTCAGATCGTCAAAGGTCTCGATCTGCAGAGGGAAATTCCCGAT
>DAOVAM010000143.1 GCA_030671065.1 Candidatus Aminicenantota bacterium | reverse complement strand
TCTTCAGCCGGGCCTCACACACTCTAGGCCAAAGTTCCCGGTCTGTAATATCCAGCCTGTCCGTTCGAAAAGCTTCTTCTGTGTGCTGAGACAACTGGATGAGGGATGAAAACTCGTGTACAGTGAGGTCAGGGAACTGAGAGAGAAATTCTGAGTCAAAAATGGGAAGATGAAATCTTCCTCCGTGGTCCTCTATGGAGAGATGGACTTCATGCGAAAGCGAGGCCAGTCTTTCTGTTATTTTCCGGAGGTCTATGACACCTTTTCCGATTTCTGCTGGGAAAGTGACAAGTCCTTCAGAGGTCAGGAGAATGGCGCCGTCTTTGATATGAGTGCTGACCACCCAAGGCAGCATTCTTTCTGTTGCTTGGACAGGGTCTTCCAACAGTGTTAAAAGGTTCATCGTGTCCAAACAAATCCCGAGATAATCGCCTGGCTCTGCATCGCATGATTCAAATAATCTGAGGAGTTCGTGAGTCGTGAACTCGAAGTGGGTTTCTATTGCCAGAATAACATCGTGGTCCTTGAGCATTTTTTTCTGCGACTTGAGGCTCTTGGTCATCTCCTTCAGGAATGTCTCGGTGGCGGGACTCTCGGGATTCCAGCGCATCAGGCCTCCCGAGCAGGACCTGATGATCCGTGTGCCTAAAGCAGCTGCTTCTTTAGCCGCAGCCCGATTGACTTCGAGAATATCTTTTTTTTTCCAGGTCTCCATGTCAAAGGGAATGTGCTGTCCGCCTCCCCATTCCAGATACATTTTATTGGAAACGGCATATTGAGCCAGGTCCTTCAAGTATGGAGCGTCCACATCTTTTTTCTGCTCGGAATTTAATCCTGAGAACTGGACACCCTCGGCTCCGTTCTCTCTCGCCCATTCCAGGATTTCTAGAGGAGCTAGCTGGAGAGGTTCCAGGCCGTAGCTGTCGACGCCTATGCGAAGTGTTTTCATGTATCTCTCATTAGAAATAGTTCAAGATTTTCTTCAGCGTAGATTCCTGGTTGGATGAAGTCAAGCCCGGAGAGGGATTCCATAAGGCAAAGAAGAGGATCTTCACTTCAATGTGTACTGGATTCGAAAAATTTTTCCGCGTCTTTCTATGGAGACCTCGAAACTGTCCTCATTTCTGAACTTCATGTAGAGGTCGAGCATGCCTTCCACGCTATTCAGCTCGACATCGTTAATCTTCAGGACTATGTCATTCCTTCGAATGCCCACTTCGGACAGGATGCTTTGAGCCGGGAGCCGTATGATCTTGAATCCTCTGACTTTCCCTTCCTCAAGATTGGGGACGAACCTTGCGTCTTTCATGATCTGAGGAAGTTCTTCCTCGAGTCTTCTTTCGACTTCAGCTTTGTTGAATTCCATGTGAATGACATCGCTTTCTGGCCTCTGACTTTCGGCAGGCTTTTTCTCTGGTGCAGGAGGAAGGATCCCGACTGGCTTTTTTTGAAGAGGTTTCGTAGTCCTGTTTAAACGGCCTCTTCCCAGGAAAATCCTGTATGTTTGTTCTCCTCTTTTGAGGATAACACTGTTTTCTAAAACCTGGCTCAGCGTAAAATCCAGAATATTTTCTCCGGTTCTCAGGATAAGAATTTGGCCAGTTTGTTCATTCTTTAGGGTGGCTATCGAAGAAGAGGCCTCTTTGGACACGACAACACCAACCAGGGATAGGGGAGGCAGGGTGCTTTCCTGTTCTTGAGGAGGGATTGCTATCTTGGAGCTGAAAGCAACTGGACTGAAGAAGAGTCCGAATAAAATGGGAAGAAAGAGGGCTCTCCAGACTTTTTTGTATTGGTCAGGGAGCCGTTTTGTATTTTGTAATTCCATCGACAATCCTATCTTAAATCTATAGCACAAGAGCAAACCGTGGTCAATCAGACAAAGTTGAAAGTAGCGCAATGATCAAGATGAATAATCCAGTCGTATTCCCCAAATTTCTGTTTCTTTTTCTGATGGAATTTCGATACACTATCCTTGATCATGTCTCGACACGAGCCGTTCACATTCCAGGCAAATTCTGAGCTTTTAAAAAAAGGGAGAGAACTGGGAATAGAAATTCCGTTCATGGATTCTGCAGCGCCTCTTTTTGAAAATACTGCACTCGGCTCAAAAAACCTTCCAAACCGGTTGGCTGTTCAACCCATGGAAGGTTTTGATGCAAACAACGATGGATCTCCAGGGGAGCTGACATTCCGCCGCTATAAACGTTATGCTGAAGGAGGCTGCAGCCTTATCTGGTTTGAGGCAACGAGTGTGGTGTCAGAGGGCTGCTCGAATCCTCATCAGATGATGCTCCATCCGAATAATATGGACTCGTTTAAACAATTGATCGAACAGACCCGCCGTTCAGCCCAGAGAGCATTCGGAAGCTCCAATGAAGTCTTTCTTGTCCTTCAGCTGACTCACTCCGGTCGATACAGCAGACCGGAGGGAAAGCCTTTACCACAAGTGGCAAGCGCCAATCTATACCTTGACAAGAAGCCTGAGGACGTTCGTATCTTGACCGATGATGAACTGGACCATTTGCAGGATACATATGTCGGAGCGGCACGGCTGGCTAAGGACGCTGGTTTTGACGGAGTCGATATCAAAGCCTGTCACGGGTATCTTGTCAACGAACTCTTGGCGGCTGTCACCCGGGAAAAAAGCCGGTATGGGGAGACATTCGATAACAGAAGCCGCTTTATTTCTGAAGTCGTTCAGAAGATCAGAGATGACGTTTCGGGATTGCATCTTGCTGTGCGCGTGAGTGCGTTTGATGGGATTCCCGGCGGTTTCGGAGTTTCAAAGGATAATCCAGAGCATGCAGACCTCACTGAGCCCATGGAGCTGGTGCGCAGGCTGATCCAGTTCGGCTGTTCGCTTTTCAATATTACTGCTGGAAATCCTTATCAAAAACCTCATCTTGGACGTCCCTTCGACCGTCCGTTGGAAGGAGTATCTTTACCCGAGCAGCATCCGTTGGAAGGCATATCCAGCCTGATTAATATGGCTGCGGAATTCCAGAAAGGATTTCCGAACACTCCTTTTGTGGGGACCGGTTACTCCTGGTTGCGCCATTTTTTCCCAAATGTTGGAGCAGCGGTGCTCCAGAGAGAGGAGGCGTCTTTTATTGGTCTCGGAAGGAGCTCATTGGCCTACCCAGACGCCACGAAAGACCTGATGAATACTGGTTCCATGGATTCCAGTAAAGCCTGCATCACCTGCTCCAGATGTACTGAACTGATGAGGCATGGGTATGAAAGCGGGTGTGTGATGAAGGACAAGGAGATTTACGGCAAACTCTACAAGAGACTTGCCATTAAGGGGAATAAGAATGAAGAAAGGCATAATTGAAATCAGTGGGGTACGTTTTCCTTTGTACTCTCTGAATACACTCATCATAGGGAGTGGAGCAGCAGCTTTGAATGCGGCAGTGAACCTGTTCGAGTATGGACAAAAAGATGTCGCTATTGCCACGGAGAACTGGGGCGGTGGGACCTCCAACAATGCCGGTTCGGACAAGCAGACCTATTACAAACTCTCCCTTTCCGGAGGTGTGACCGATTCTCCGCTCGAGATGGCCAGGGACCTGTTCAGCGGAGGATGTATGCACGGGGATATCGCTTTGTGTGAAGCACAGAATTCTGCGCAGGCTTTTTTCCATCTCGTGAGCCTCGGCGTTCCTTTTCCTCATGACCGGTTTGGAGCATATGTGGGTTATAAAACAGACCATGATCCCCGGGGAAGAGCGACTTCAGCGGGCCCACTCACATCCCGTATGATGTTTGAATGCCTTGCCAAAGATATCAAGAAGAAAGGAATACAGGTGTTTGACGGGCACGATATTATCGCTTTGCTCACAGACAAAAGAAATGGAGGAAAGTATGTTATCGGAGCCTTAGCCATCGATAAGGATAATCTTGACCCGGAAAGCCTTGGCTTTGTTGTTTTTAATGCGGTGAATGTGATATTGGGCACAGGAGGACCTGCGGGCATGTATAAGAGTTCTGTCTATCCCGAGAGTCAGCTTGGCTCGAGCGGCCTGGCGTTTGAGATCGGGGCCTTCGGCAACAACCTTACAGAATCGCAGTATGGTCTGGCATCCATCAAGTTCCGGTGGAATCTTTCAGGAACCTACCAGCAGGTCATTCCCCGGTATGTTTCAACCGATAAAGACGGTCAGGATGAACAGGAATTTCTGAATCACTACTTTCCTGACATGGGCAAGCTGGCCACAGCCGTATTCCTGAAGGGGTACCAATGGCCGTTTGACCCGAGAAAAGTCCGGGATTATGGTTCATCGCTCATCGACATTCTGGTCTACCAGGAAACAGTGATGAAAGGGAGAAGGGTATTTCTGGATTTCACCCGGAATCCCCCGAGTGGTGGAATCCTTGAAGATTTTTCCTTTGACATGCTGGATAAAGAGGCTTCCGTCTATCTCGAAAAGTCGGGTGCATTATTCGGGACCCCCATCGAGAGATTGAAGAAGATGAACCAGCCAGCCATAGACCTTTACATGAACAACGGCATCAACCTGGCAGAAGACTACCTGGAAATCGGGGTCTGCGCGCAGCACAACAATGGAGGATTAAAGGGCAATATATGGTGGGAATCCAACATCAAACACCTCTTTCCGGCAGGAGAAGTTAACGGCACACATGGTGTCTACCGACCAGGCGGCTCTGCCTTGAATTCCGGGCAGGTCGGAAGCATGCGGGCGGCCTTGTATATCTCGAAGAGATACACAGAAACTCCTCCTGAGCCAGAGCGATTTCTTGCTGCAGCACAAGATCAGGTTAAGGATAAGTTTGAACAGGCCAGGCAGATGATCAAGCCTCCAGCTGGGGAAAACCACATCCTGCACAAAGCGAGGGAAGACATACAGGAAAGAATGTCTTCTAGTGGTGCGCATATCCGGCATCCAGAAAAAATTAAAGAGGCCATCAAAGAGGCCTGGAGTCTGTATTCCAGACTCAAGAAGGAAAGCAAGGTGGCTTCGTCGGAGGAACTCCCTGATGCTTTTAAAAACCTGGACCTCTGCCTGACTCATGCTCTGTACCTTGAAGCGATCGGAGAGTATCTTGAAAAAGGAGGGAAAAGCAGAGGTTCATATCTTGTTGTGGACTCGAATGGAGATAAGCCGTGTGAAGCACTCGGTGATGAATGGAAGTTCAGCCTGAATCAGGAAGATGCGCCTGTCAATCAGAAAATACTGGAGATTCATCTGGATGAGAAATCAGTTGTGAAGAAACAGTGGGTGGATGTAAAACCCGTTCCACAAGATGAGGCCTGGTTTGAAAACATCTGGAATGAGTACATGCAGGAGAAGATCGTCAAATAGAAGTAATAGTAATAGGGGACATCCCCATATTCACCCCATATTCAAAAAATCGTTCCTTTGCTTTCTGGATTATTAAAATGTTTATTTTAATAAAGATTTTGACCTACAGTCTGGGACCTGAAGTCTTTAAGCTGACAAAAAAAATTCAGAGTAATAATAATTCTTAGAATTTTTTCTATTTATATGATTACTTACTCTATAGTGTCAACTGCGGTTCACATGTGATTTTACGGGAATATTCCTCTCTCTTTGTAGACTATCTCTAGTCTTGATATGGCAACAATATGGGCAGCTGTGCGCCAATTAACTCTGAACTTTTCAGCCGTATCTCGGACTCGCTCATAGGCATCTGCAATCATCTTGTGCAGTTTGTGATCTACCTCATTAAGATCCCAGAACTCGCTGCGTTTGTTCTGGAGCCATTCGAAGTAACTCACGATCACTCCTCCTGAATTACAGAGTATGTCGGGCATCACATCAATCTTCCTACGTTCTAAAACTTTATCGCCTTCCGGATCTGTGGGTCCATTGGCGCCTTCGGCAACGAGCTTAA
>DAOVAM010000036.1 GCA_030671065.1 Candidatus Aminicenantota bacterium | reverse complement strand
GACAGAGATTCTTTTGAGAAAAATAAGGTTGAGCCCAATACAATCAATGAATCGTTTAAGAAATTTCGCCTTGATATCTTTTTCATTTCTATACCCCTTCGATAGTAATAATATACGTTAGAATAGTCTTCCTGTAAATACACAAGTATATTTGGAACAGAGTTGACCCTGAGCAGACAGAGCCTCTTTTTCTCCCATGAAGAAAATAATGGTTGTTCAAGGCAGGAATGAGAAAATTACAGGATAAAGAAAAAGAAATCTCTTTAGGATTAAGCCAATGTGTTATGTCACATGATTTATTTTGTCTGGAAATTTTTTATACTCACCTGATGCATAAACCGCTTCGATCTCCTGGAAAAGAATATCGATTTCATCCTCTATGGAATAAAAATGAGGACCAACTCTTATAATATCCGGCTCTTTCCCCTCTCCTTTTCGGAAATCCACTTTAATCCCTCTCTGTTCCAATGCCTGCTTGACGGAAAACGCATGAGGGAGGCCAAACGAGACAGCTCCTCCTCTGAGATTCCCGTCTTCTGGAGTATACAGATGAAAATCCCTTTCCTTCGCCTTGTCGAGGATCAACTCTGTCAGGACAAGTGACCTTTCTCTTATTCCAGCTATTCCGATTTGTTTGATTATTTCCAGTCCAGCCTGGGCTGTATACAGACATGGGATTGGAGGAGTCCCCGCCATGAACCTGTAGCTTCCTTGAGTGTACTCCATGTCTTGTGCGAAAAGAAAAGGAATTTTGTGAGCAAACCATCCTGTCAAAGAAGGTTGAAGTGTTCTGGCAAGCTCGGGCCTGACGTAAAGAAAGGCATTTCCCGGACCGCCACACAGCCACTTCAAACACCCCCCTACATAGAAATCAACATCGAGCTGTTTGACATTCACTGGAATCGTACCAGGGGCATGATACCCGTCGATAAGGGTCATGGCGCCAACCTCACGGGCTCTGGCAGCAATCCGTTGAACATCCTGAATATAGGTCGATTTGAAGTAGACGTGGGAAGTCGCGACACACAGAGTCTGCTCATCCATTTTCCCCAAGATTGTCTCCGCATCAATCCCAGGCTGACCATGACTCTTGATCAATTCGACATTCCATCCCATAAACTCTGCGGTTTTCGAAACGGCGTAGAGTATTGAAGGAAAATCATGATCCGTAATGACAATCGTGTTTCTCTTTTCATCCCTTTTTCGTGCGGCACAAAACTCAGTAGAAAGAACCACCCAATGGCAGAGTGTGGCATTGGGGAGCATCGTCACTTCATCCTTTTTAGCTCCAAGCAGAGAAGCCACGTGATTTCCCGTATTCCGTGAAAGATCCCACCATTCCTTCTCCCACGCACTCACTCCGTCCTCTGCCCACAATCGATAAAACCGATTCAAGTGATCCTCTGCTTTTCTTGGAACCGCTCCCAATGAATTACTGATGAGATAGACGCAACGCTCAAGGATAGGAAATTCTTTCCGGATGGACTCCAAATCTCGATTTAAATCCAGCATCTTCTGAAATTGAATCTCCTTGAGTAAAGTTCGGAAGAAAGATTTTTACAGTTAACTCGGCAGCCCGTTCTTCACATAATGAGTAACGGCATCGATAAAAATATTCAGGTCACGGAGTGTGGTGTAAATACTGGGTGTAACCCGCATCCCCACAATTCTCTCACCGCCGAGTACAGGTGAAGGCACTCCGACTGTTGTGACGAATATCTTGTGTTTATCAAAAAGAACTTGAGCCAGTTTCCCCATATCCAGATTCTTAACAGTATAGGTCCCGATTCCGCAGGACTGCTCCGGATCGTAGGATGTCAAGATTTTCACACCAGAGAGTTTTTCCAATTTCTTTGCCCAATAATTTCTCAGATAACGCAACCTTTCTTCTTTCCTCTTTCCGCCGATCCCGTGATGAAAAGCGAGGGCATCTCCCACTGCAAGTTCCAGCCAGTCAGGATGAGTTCCGATGTGTTCGAATTTCCGGATATCGTCCCCTTGAGGATCTCCCGCAGGAAAAAGCGGCCATATATTCTTGATCTTTTCTTTTTTCACGTACAGAAAACCTGTCCCGATAGGAGCCATCATCCATTTGTGTAGATTGGCCCCGTAAATATCGCAATCAAGGTCTTTTTGCTTGAATTCAAAATGGCCAAATGCATGAGCCCCGTCAATCACAACATCTATGCCTCGTGCTCGGGCCATCCGGCAGATCTCTTTAATCGGAAATATCTGCCCTGTGAGATTGGTAATGTGACAGACTTCGATGAGCTTTGTTTTGGGAGTCACGTTTTTTTCAAAAGCATCAGCCAGTTCTTTGATGTTCTTGGGAGGATATTTAAAGGGAAACAATTTGACTTTAACACCCTCCCTCTTTTCCCTTTGATACAGTGCGTTTTTCATGGAGGGATAATCGTGAGTCGTTGTCAGGACTTCGTCATCTGCTTTAAGCTCTATGCCGAGAAGGGCAATTTGCATGGATTCTGTAACATTCCGGGTGATGGCAATCTCTTCAGGTGAACACCCGAAAGTATCAGCAAGTCTTTTCCGTATAAGCTCCTTTCTGGGACGAAGATATCTCCATCCGTTCAAGACAGGTGCGCCGTTAGCAAAATCCAGGTATCGGTGAATGGCATCCATGACGATCTGCGGTGCGGGATGAACGCCTCCGTTGTTGAGGTTGATGATGCTCCGGTCAATATTGAAGGCCTGCTGGACATGAAACCAGAAATCTTCGTCCCTGGCGATTTCTGCGGCAGAGAGATGTTTGACCTCTTTAACTTTTTTCTTTATCTTCGCCTGTGAATCTTTGGCAGAAAGGCCAAAAACACCGATGCTTCCTACACCCAAACCAAAATTTCTTAAGAATTCCCTACGGTTTGTCCCCATTCTATTCTCCTTTTAAATCGGATTATTTTTTGTTAACGATATATTATTTAAAGTTTAAGTGTCAAACCCAAATATTAAAGAGTAAGCATCTTTATTTTCGTGATGGACAAAACTAGCGTAGAGCCTCAGGATAGATCAGGCTGGGTGTCGAGAAAACCGTATGCTCCGGCTTTTGGATTCAAAAACACTACTCTTTGCCAATTTTTTTCTTATTTTATATAATTGGGAAAAGCGAAATAAGTCAAACGGAGGATCCCATGAGAAAAATAATGGTTATTCTATTTACAGTGTTTCTCATTTCGTCTCTTTCCTGGGCAAAAGTCGGCGATATCTTAAGAGTGGTCGAATCCCCAGGACCTTGCCCGACAGGCCTGGCCTTTGACGGGCAACATCTCTGGCTTGCAGATATTTACACAGATAAAATCTACAAAATCAATCCGGAAAGCGGGGAGGTCCTCAAAAGCTTCGACTCTCCTGGTCATCATCCTGAAGGATTGGCGTGGGATGGCCAGTATCTCTGGCACATCGATTCCGGAGAAAAATCCATGTACCGCCTGGATCCTCAAACAGGAAGAACTCTTCGTGTACTGGAGTCAAACTGCTCTCATCCAAGAGACTTGGCCTGGGACGGAAAATACATTTGGATCCTTGATCACAGACAGGATATTCTGCTCAAAGTTTCCCCTGAAGATGGGATGATGGTTCAGTATTTCCCATCCCCTGCCAGTGAGCCTGCAGGCTTGACATTCGACGGTAAATATCTATGGGTCACCGACCGCAGCGAGGACCGGATCTATCTGGTGAATCCTTCTGATGGTCTCTGCCTGTCATCCTTAAGAGCTTACGGTCCTTTTGCCTACGGACTAGCTTGGGGGAAGGATTCTCTCTGGAATGTCGACTATGAAAATAACGAGATATACCAGATAAAAATCTTCAGCGAAGATATCCTCTCAAAATGGGATGAACGGCAAATGTCACTCCATTTCATAAAAGAATTCAGAAACTACGGCCCCGGGACAGTGAGCACTCTGGATATCTATCTGCCGATGCCTGTCACAAGAGATAACCAGATTCTTTTGGACACTGTCCAGTTCGATCCAGAGCCGGATGAAGTCATTCTGGACAAATGGGGCCAGAAAATCGCTCATTTTCATTTCAAGGATTTAAAGAGCTATGCAGTCGTCAAACCCGGCTGGAAAGTCAAAGCCAAAATATTTACTGCAGAGTATTTCATCTATCCGGATAAAATCGGCAGTCTTGAAGACATTCCAGAAGATATCAAGAAAATTTACACGCAGGATGGAGACAAATACCAAATCAATAATCCGTTCATCCAGGATCTTGCGCGGAGGATAGCCGGGGGTGAAAAAAATCCCTACTGGATCGCCCGCCGCATCTATGATTATCTTGGAAAAAACCTGAGCTACAACCTCAAGCCTCTGGGCGGATGGAATCCTGCTCCGACTGTTCTGAGGCGGGGCACTGCGTCCTGCTCTGAATATTCCTACTCCATGATCGCCCTGTGCAGGGCTCTCGGTGTTCCAGTGCGGTATGTAGGGGCTGTCAGCCGCCGTGGAGATGACGCCAGTTTCGATGACGTCTTTCACCGATGGACAGAAGTGTATCTCCCTCCTTATGGATGGATTCCGTTTGATTCGAATAAAGGCGATACGGATCTGCCGGGAAGAAAAGTGCTGGGCATAGGAAACGTGGCAGCACGTTACATCATAACCACTGAAAACGGCGGCGGGGATAAGTATTTATGGTTCGGGTACAATTACGGCTTCCAGTGGACATCCGTAGGGAAATGCAGGATTCATGAAGAAAGTTATGGGATGTGGTCACCCCTCGGAGAAAAGAAATACAACATACCGATCAAGAACGAGTGATTCTCCTCTTTCTGTCTAAATATCAAGAAGAGATTTTTTTCGATGTAGAGAACGCCCATAAAATAAATCATCTGCCCGTATGGATAGACTCTGAGCAAAAGAAGACCGTTCTGAAACTCTTCTGATGAGAGTGTGGAAAGAGTTATCCGGCTTGCTGTATGGGCATACAGAGACGCAGATTGCACAGTCTGTTCCGGCTTTTCTCCAGAATCGGTAGCATTCTTCCCGGTTGAGCACCCATTTCAAAACCCCGTTTTCTTCCGACTTATCTCCATAGGGGATAGCCTGAGCCGGACAGTTTCGAGCACATTTTTGGCATTTTTGGCAAAAATCCTGGACTCCTAATTTTTCCGGAGAATCAGGAACCAAAGGAAGGTCAGTGGTGACGAGTCCTAATCTTATTCTTGGCCCGTATGTTCCTGTGATCAGAATCCCCAGCCTTCCCAGCTCTCCCAGGCCTCCTTTCCAGGCAAGAGGAGGAAGCATGGCTTGGTAATTGCTCCCTGCGATATGAGCTCTAGCAGAATATCCCATGCGGCGGATGAAGCTGGCAACCATGATGGATATCTTTGCGGCCTCCACATATTTTTTCGCAGTCTCGACAATAACCGGTGCCCCTGGGGCTGAAGCCACCATCCCTAAATCCATCTCCAAGGCGAACGAAATGGCATATTCATGGTTCAGGACTATTTTCTTGCCATACGGATCTGGTCCCCGTCCCACATGGGAATAGACATAAGCCTGGTCTAAGAAACACACGCCACAGAGGTCAGACCCAAGGTATTTTATGATACTTTTTATCATTCTTGTGTTTTCAGACGCAGAATACCGAGTCCTTTCTGGAAACACCTCACCCTGTACCTGAGTCAACTGATGTTCAAGAAAGTCGAACTCCACCTGGGCGAGGGAAAAGAGAGCAGGATTTTTTCCAAAATGTGAGGGCGCAAGAATATCAGGAATTTTTCTAATTTCTCCATCCGTCTTTTTTAATTCAGGCCTTCGCTTGTAATACTCCTCATAATCTCTTGTTCCTTCCACAAGGTCAAAACGGGCAAAAATTACATCTCGTTCATCGACTTTTTTCTGTTCTCCTGAAACCTCCACAGAATGTCTTTTCAAGGAAGGGAAAAACAGAAGAATGAGAAAAAGCGTGAAGAGAATGAAAATCGCTCCGAACAGCCAGGCTTTCAGGGGAAGAGTGATCAGCCGGAAGACGAAATTTATTGAGGCTAGCCCAACGACAAATAGCGCACTCCTCCAGAAAGCCTTTTTTTCCCTTTCGATAAGGCTGTAGAGAGAAAACACCAGGAAAAAACAAATCAAGGCAAGAAAAGAAAACTCGCCGAGAACTGTCCAAACATTCATTCCTTCTATTACTTATTAAACTGAGCCAACCTTGTCAATTCTTTCGATCTGTTTTCTCGCCTTTATGGCCGTTCTTGCATATAATGACAATCGTGAAAAAAGCCAGTGTCTCTCTCGTTAAAATCACTGATTATGACTCCGAGAAAATCCATAATGCACTTGAAACATGTCTTCTCAATCTTGGAGGAATAGAGAAACTCATCCAGCCACGGAGTAATGTTTTTGTTAAAATCAATCACCTCTCCCCTCCTTCACTCCCTGAAAAAGCCATTGTCACTCATCCTCTCTTCACTAGAGGAGTCTTATGCTTGCTGAAACAGCTGGATGTGAACATCACTGTCGGGGACGACATATACTCCAAGGAAGAAGATGGCTTCCTCATTTCAGGTTATCGCCAAATCTGTGATGAACTGGGAGTCCGCCTTCTCAATCTCAAGGAAGCAGGATTTCAAGAAGTCAGATGTAAAGGGGAACTCCTGGAAAAAATATTTATTTCACCCCCGGTTCTCGAGGCAGATTTCATCCTGAACCTGCCTAAACTGAAGACTCATTCTTTTGCAATCTTTACAGGCGCCATAAAAAACATGTTTGGCGTTATTCCTCATGGCCTCCGCCACCGGTATCACAGGGAATTTATCAAGAATGATGTTTTCAGCCAAATGCTCGTAGACATCTTCTCTTGCGTTCCACCTCATTTGACCATCATGGATGGGATTGTCGCCATGGAGGGTGAGGGCCCCTCTGCTGGAAATCCAAAAAAAGTGGGAGTCATCATTGCATCAAAAGATGCAGTGGCAGTGGATGCAGTGGCCTTAAAAATAACCGGGTCTAATCCCATGAATATCTACACCATACAGAATGCGCATGAAAGAGGCCTCGGGATTGGCCGAATCGAAGACATCGAAATTACAGGGGAAAACATCCATGATGTCGAAGTGAGAGACTTCAAACATTCAACTATAGCAATCGGTCTTTTCAAGAGAAAACTCCCCTCGTTCCTTTATGCCTCCATTCAAAATCAGTTGACATTCATTCCTGAAATCATTACAGAAAACTGCACGGTTTGCCTGGAATGTGTCAACATCTGCCCCCTGGATGCCGCACGATTTAAAGAAGATTCCGTCAGGATAGAAAAAAGCCTCTGTATCCACTGCTTGTGTTGCCATGAGGTCTGCCGTTATCAGGCTGTAAAACTGAACCAAAGACCTCTGGGAAAAATGATCAGAAGAGTATCGTCTCTTTATGAAAAAATCGTATCGCTGTTCACCTGATCGATGCGTGTCAAATAAACAAAATCCCACGAAAAAATGATGAATTTCCTTGGAGGTTGTGTTAAAGTTATTCTTTTCCGGAGGAAGGAGGAATAATGGACTTTTACTACTATTATAAGTCCCGAAAAGGGGAAATGATCCATCTTTTGAAAGAGATTGTCAGCCGAGAATCTCCATCTGGAGACAAAAAGGCAGTGGATGCCTGCTCGGATTTTGTCATACAAGAATTTAAAAAAACAGGAGCCCGGATCAATAGATTTCCTCAAAAAAAGATCGGAGCTCTTTACGTGGCTGAATATCCATCTCCCGCTCCTAAATCCATCACCGAACAGATCCTTCTCCTCACACACGTCGATACGGTCTGGCCAGTCGGGAAGCTGCACAAGATGCCCTTTTATGTCTCAGAAGAAAAGATATTCGGTCCAGGTGTCCTGGATATGAAAGCCAGCATCGTCATGGCTCTTTTCTCTCTTAAAACGTTGAGCGAGCTGAACACTCTGCCAAAAAAGAAAATTGCTGTTTTCATCAACTCTGCGGAAGAGATCGGGAGTGAAGAATCCTATGAAGTCATAAAGAGCCTGTGCAAAAAATCAGATTGCGTGCTCTGTCTGGAGCCTTCTCTTCCAGGAGGAGCATTAAAAGCTCAGAGAAAAGGACGGCTTGTTGTCCGTTTGGAGGCCAAAGGAAAAGCGGCTCATGCCGGAGCCCCGAATAAAGGAACCAATGCCATTGAAGAGCTCATACATCAGCTCCGCTGCGTGAAAGAGCTCGAAAAAGATGAGACGACCGTCAACATAGGCTTGATTGAAGGTGGAGAAAAACCGAACATTGTGGCTGACGGTGCCCATGCCATTCTGGATGTCAGGTTCTGGAAAAATGAACAGAAGGAAAAATTTATCTTATCACTCAAAAAACTTCAACCTGCGCTCAAGGGCGCCCGAGTGAAATTCACGATCGAAAGCCTGACTCCACCGATGGAAAAAAATGAGGCATCGCTGGAGTTATTCACAAGGGTCAAGGAAATCGCATCGACCTTGAATATAAAGCTGACTGCAGGAAAAACAGGAGGAGGTTCCGATGCTTCCGTTGCTTCCAGCATGGGAATCCCGACTCTAGATGGTTTGGGACCTGATGGCGAAGGAATTCACGCTGAAAATGAGCATCTCATCCTTCCATCACTCATCGAGAGAACCGCCTTGCTGACAGAAATATTGATCCAGCTCTAATTGACTGATATACCGAATTCTGCTAATTTAAGTTATTGGCTCTTTCCTGAAGTCATTTGAAGAAAATTGCCATTTTTTTCTCTGCTAGATTTTAATAATAGCCCGGACTCAATCCTTGAGGAAAAGACCATTTTCTGGAGGAAAAAGTCCCAATATTTTAATATTTAAAGGAGGATTCATATGATAAAAAAATACTACCTTCTCTCTCCTGGGCCAACGCCTGTTCCTGAGAATGTGCTCGCTGCTGCTGCTGAGCCCATCATCCATCACCGTACTTCTGAATTTTCAGAAATTTTCATGGAAGTCGTTGAAGGCCTGAAGTATGTATTTGGGACAAAGGAGGATGTCTTTGTCCTCACTTCATCCGGCTCTGGAGCAATGGAAACAGCTGTTATCAACACCCTGAGCGCCGGCGATAAGACGATCTCGATATGCGGAGGAAAATTTGGCGAAAGATGGGGAAAAATCTGTGGAGCCTACGGTGTTGATGTTAAGGAGATCTCTCTGGAATGGGGGGAATTGTATACCAAAGAACAGCTCGCCGAGGAACTGAAAGCCAATCCAGAAACAAAGGTTGTGTTTGCCACGCTGTCTGAAACTTCATCGGGAACAGTGTATGACATTCAAGGCTATGGTGAAGTCGTCGCCCAAACAGACGCCATCCTGATTGTCGACGGCATTTCTGGTCTTGGCGCCACACCCTGCCCGATGGACGATTGGAAAGTGGATGTTTTTGTCTCCGGTTCTCAGAAATCATTCATGATCCCTCCAGGGCTGGCTTATATCGCCTTCAGCCAAAAAGCCTGGAATCTGGTGGAACAATCCAATCTGCCCAAATTCTATTTTAATGCCCAAGCCTACAAGAAAAACCTGGGAAAAAAGACAACACCTTACACCCCCGCGGTTTCCCTCGTCATCCAGCAGAAAAAAGCTCTAGACATCATCAAGTCCGAGGGACTGGAAAAACTTTTCGAACATCACCGCATTCTCGGAGATGCGACTCGAGCCGGAATCAAAGCCCTCGGTATGGAGCTTCTTTCTAAAAATCCGGGAAACATCCTCACCGCTGTCAAAGTCCCAACCGGCATCGATGGAGTTCAGCTTGTCAAAACCATGCAGGGAAAATATATGGCCTATATCGCAGGAGGCCAGGACCCATACAAAGGCAAGATATTCCGTATCGCTCACTTGGGATACATGGGAGGATTTGACATCATCACTGCACTTTCTGCCTTGGAAATGACGCTCTCTGAACTGAGCTATGATTTTGAGAGCGGCAGTTCCCTCAAGGCCGCTGAAGAAATTTTAAAGGAGAATTGGGAATGAAAAAAATACTTATTGCTGATCCATTAAGCCCAGATGCCATGGGCAAGCTTGAGTCCTTTCCAGAGTTTGATGTCACGGTAAAATCAGGAATGGATGAAGACACGCTAGTCGCGACAATCCCCGATTTTCACGCGGCTGTTGTCAGAGGTGCCACAAAGATCACGAGCAAAGTGATCGATGCCGCGTCAAACCTAGAGATTATCGTCCGGGCAGGAATCGGTCTGGATAATATTGACGTGGAAGCCGCAGAAACAAAAGGGATCCAGGTGGCGAACACGCCAGCCGCGACTTCCATTTCTGTTGCGGAACACACTTTTGGACTGATGCTTGCCGCTGTCCGAAATCATGGAAAAGCGAATCTCTCTATGAAAGAGCACAAATGGGAAAAAAAGGCCCTCTCCGGGACAGAAGCCTACGGAAAAACCCTGGGAGTCATTGGATTCGGAAGAATTGGCCAGGAAGTCGCCAAAAGGGCTCTCTCTTTCGGGATGAAAGTCATTGCCTATGATATCATCGAGGTCCAAACAGACCTTGATGCCCAACAGGTCTCCTTGGAAGAAGTGTTCGCTCAAGCCGACATCATCACGCTCCATCTACCCTTAACGGACAAAACCAAGCACATGATCAAAGATAAAGAATTCGACAGCATGAAAGATGGAGTCATCATCATCAATGCGTCCCGCGGAGGGACTGTGGATGAACATGCTCTCTTGAAAGCTCTCGAATCGGGCAAAGTCAGAGCGGTTGGCCTGGATGTGTTCGAGAAAGAGCCGCCGGATGAATTTGAATTGGTGGATCATCCTAACGTGATAGCAACTCCCCATATCGGCGCAGCCGCTAAAGAAGGCCAAAAAAGAGCGGGTATGGAAGTGGTCTCGATCTTAAAAGAGAGATTGGCATAGGACTGCGCTCAAGAATCAGATTGCAATCGGAGGATAAATGGCAGAAATAAAACCATTTAAAGGAATACGATACAACACACAAAAGGTCAAACTGGAAGAAGTCATAACAGAGCCTTATGACCGCATCCCTCCTTCCCTTCAGGAAGAATACTACAAAAGGAATCCCTACAACGTGGTCAGAATAATCCTGGGAAAAGATGAAGACCCCGAACATCCAGAAAAGGACAAATACAAAAGGGCCAATGCCTACCTGGACCAATGGGAAAAAGAGGGTATTCTTGTGCGAGAAGACCAGGACGCTCTCTACCTGTATGAACAGGAATTCCAGGCAAGAAACGAGAAGAAAAAACGGATGGGACTTATCTCGAGAGTCAAGCTCGAGGAATTCTCATCGAGAAAAGTTCTTCCTCATGAGAAAACTTTTCCCAAACACAAGATTGACAGATTAAATCTCTTGAAGGCCACCAACACAAACACGGGTCAGATCTTCCTTCTATACAGTGACGACGATGACCGTGTTTCCAAGGCCATACAAGGAGCATTAACCAAGGCTGAGCTAGGTGCTGAAGTCAGGGATGAAGACAATTTCCACCATCACTTCTGGATCATTAAAGATAAGGATGATATTCAGAGAATTCAGGAGGCGATGGCCGACAAAGTTCTGATCATAGCTGACGGGCACCACCGTTATGAAACATCCTTGAACTACCAGAAATTAAAAACCGAAGAACAAGATACCGTTGAAGGGACTGAATCCTTCAATACCATCATGATGACTCTTTTCAGGATCGACGATCCAGGATTGATCATCCTCCCCACTTACAGGTTGGTCAAAGGAATGGACAAACTGTCTGATCAAGAGCTCAAAGACCTTCTCGGCCAATACTTCGAAATTTCTGAATTCGACTGGCATGATACATCAGATCCAACGGCAATCGAAAATGTTCAGGAAAAAATCCTCAGCGGAATCCATGCTTTAGGAGCGTTTATTCCCCAGCTCAATAAGGCTTTTGTGTTCAGTCTTAAGTCTGAGGATATCCTGGATAGTGAGATAACTGATGAGAGATCCAAAGAATGGAAATGTCTGGATGTCGCCATCCTCCATTCTTTGATAATCGACAAGCTCGAAGCACTGTCATCCGAACCTTTCTCTCTGGAAAACAATGTGAGCTACATAAGGAACCTTGAGCAGGGAATTGAAAAAACAGTAAAGGGTGAATTCCAGATGATATTTCTCCTCAAACCGGTATCCTTATTTCAAGTCAGAGAAGTGGTTGAGAATGGAGAGCTCATGCCACAAAAATCAACGGATTTCTTCCCCAAACTCAAGTCCGGTTTAGTCATGAATCCTTTAGATAAATAAATAAGAGAGGCATAGGAATGGTTTATCTGGATAACAACGCGACAACTCCCGTCGATCCTGCAGCTGTAGAAAAAATGGCTCAATTTCTCAAAGAGCACTTCGGAAATCCGTCCTCTCTGTATCCTATCGGCAGGCAAGTCAAGGAGATGATAACAGAATCCAGGAAAACCGTGGCTAAAGCTATGGGAGCCAGCCGAACTGAAATAATCTTCACTGGATCAGGAACCGAAGCGGACAATTTCGCAATCCGGGGAGTTCTGGACTCTGCTCCCGAAAAGAATGAATTCATCACCTCTGCCATCGAACATCCCGCAGTGATTCAAACAGCCAATTTTCTTGAAAAAAAAGGGATTAAAGTCACCTATGTTCCAGTGGATAAATATGGGACAGTAGACCTCCAGTTTTTAAAGGATGCGATCACTCCTCAAACTGCTCTCATCTCCATCATGCTCGCGAATAACGAGATCGGGACTATCCAGCCTGTCGAAGAAATCAGCCACATCGCCAAGGAAAAAGGAATTCTGGTTCATACTGACGCTGTCCAGGCCTTCGGAAAGATGGCTGTGGATGTGAACAAATTGGGAGTCGACCTTCTCTCGATTTCCGCTCATAAGATACATGGACCGAAAGGAGTGGGTGCGCTGTTTATCCGGAAAGGAACGAACCTATGGCCTCTGATTTATGGTGGACACCAGGAACGGGAAATGAGGGCCGGAACGGAAAACACGGCCGGAATCATCGGACTCGGAGAGGCCGTACGAGTCATAAAAGAGAGGGGCGATAAGGACAAAAAACGGATCGAAAAACTGGCAGAAATATTGAAAAAAGGAATCGAGGACACCATCCCCAAAGTCAAATTCAACGGTCACGAGAAAAACAGGATTAAAGGGACCTTGAATTTTGCATTCCTGGGTCTCGAAGCAGAAGCCATCCTCCTGGCTCTGGCCACAAAGGAAATCTACGTCTCGACAGGCTCAGCCTGCAGCGAAGGTGCAGAGGATGTCTCGCATGTCCTAGATGCCATAGGGCTGAAACCAGAAGTCGCTCGCTCCTGCATCAGGCTTTCGTTAGGAAGGTTCAACACAGAGGATGATATCGATCTTGTGCTGAAGGAACTCCCGGAAATCGTGGGAAAGCTTAGGGAAATTTCCGCACTCGATATAGATGAAGAGGATTAAAAAAAGAGTGCATCTGACTCGCTTTATTTTTTAGCCTGCTCAGCACTCCCCTTCTCTGGCAAACAAAACTTATTGATCTGCCTTCGGATTAAAGGCTCTTGATCTGGGAGAGATAAGTCCGTTTGACATCCAGAAAGAATGTCTGATAGCCTTCTGTTTCATAGTCTGGATAGGTCCAACTCAATCCCCTAACCTCTTTTTTCCCGAATAAAAATTCCAGGTGTGCGTAGATTCCGTGCT
>DAOVAM010000235.1 GCA_030671065.1 Candidatus Aminicenantota bacterium | reverse complement strand
CCGCCGTAGCACGACATCGCCGAAAAGCCCACGTCGTCGAGACATATGTAGAGGACGTTGGGCGCGCCTTCCGGGGCTTCCGGTTGTTTAAACGGTTCACAATCGGGGACCGAATCAAGGATGTCGAGGTTAATTACTCCTTTGAATGGTTTTGTCATGATACTCTCCTTTCCCCGCGGACGCAGGGTGATCATTTTGATATCCGGATAATAACAACGGCACTGTCGTTGCCAGCGCAAACGCCGCACCGGAGCGATACTCCAGTGATTCGGAAGATGAGATTCAAACGTAATTCCACTTATTACTTCAATATTACTAGTATGCTATAACTATAATGTCAAGTTAAAATTCAGACCTCTCCCCGCGTCACAAATACGTCACAAAAAGTGCCTAAACCTGCTTAATTATGGATACGTTTTACTGAGCGAGGGACAGATTCGAACTGCCGACCTTCTGATTCGTAGTCAGACGCTCTATCCAGCTGAGCTACGGGCGCACAGAAAAAGAGTGTTCCCTATTATGCCAGATTTTACAGACTTTTTTAAGTTTTTAGATGTGAGAGTGCGGTTCTGCCGTCTCAATAACAATCATTTATATGAGATTGCCGCGCTCCCTTCAGTTGCTCGCAATGACAAAAAAAGGAGACAGGCTACTTTTTTTGAATAAAGTTACCAGTCTCCTTCTTACAATGACAAGAGTTTTAATCAGATATTTTAAGGACTGCCGCGCCGTTGATCTTTCCGTCTTTGAGGCTCCGGAGAGCCTTATTGGCTTCCTCTAAAGGAAAGGTTTGGATTGTTGTCTTGATGGGGATTTCAGCTGCGATTTTGAGAAGTTCTTCACCATCTTGCCTTGTTGCGTTAGCCACACTCCGGAGTGTCCGCTCATGATAGAGGTATTCCACATAATCCATTTCAGGAATAGGAGTCATGTAGATTCCTGCCAAGGCGACAGTCCCTCCTTTATCCAGGACTTTCAACGCATCGAGAACCAATTCTCCTGCCGGAGCGAATATGATGGAGCTGTCCATTTTTGTCGGAGGATCATCCTTTGACGTTCCTGTCCAGACTGCCCCGAGATTTTCAGCGAGTTTGCGGTGTTCTTCACTTCGAGTAAAGACATAGACTTCGCATCCCCAGTATACAGCCACCTGGATGGCCACATGAGCAGATGCACCGAAACCATAAAGACCGAGGCGCTGACCAGGCTTAATACCTGATAAGCGCAAGGCTCTGTAACCGATTATGCCACCACAGAGGAGAGGTGAGGCTTCTTCATCAGAGAATACAACTGGGATTGAATAGGCAAATTTTTCCGGAACAACGATGTATTCCGAGTATCCACCATTGACATGGTAGCCTGTGAAGCGGGCAGACTCACAGAGATTTTCCTTCTCGCGGCTGCAATATCCACATTGAGAACAGGAAGAATACAGCCAGGCCACTCCGACTCTCTCTCCTTCTTTGAAGCGAGATGCATTCTTTCCTCGTTTCTCTACGGCGCCAACAACTTGATGCCCGGGGATGATGGGAAGTTTTACATCTGGAAGTTCGCCTTCGACAGTATGGAGGTCTGTATGGCAGACGCCGCAAACCTTAATGCGGAGAAGAATATCCTCAGGGCCTGGTTCGGGACTGGGGAGTTCTACGAGTTCGAGGGGACTCTGGTCTATCGGGGCGAATTTTTTTAAGAGCATGGCCTTCATTAGAACACCTCTTCTTTCAAATAATAAGTATATGAAGTTTAAGGGGAAGTCAAAACTATAATTTTATGGGGATTGCCACGCTGAACTCAGGATGACAATATTTCTGTATGAGATTGCCACGCTACGCTCGCAATGACATGGATGGATTATTTCTTCTGGCAGTTAGTGCAGTAGCCAAACACCTGGATCGAAAATTTATCTGTCTTGAAATGACTCTCTTTTCCTATCTTTTTCAGGAGTGCCTGGATTTTCTCATGGGAGAACTCCTTGACCTCACCGCAAGAGAGACAGACCAGATGACCATGAGCTCCTTTGGTGATTTCAGGCTCATAGTGACTGTGATCCTCTCCAAAATCCACCTCACTCACTAATCCACTCTTCACCAGGAAGTTTAAGGTCCTGTAGATGGTGGCCAGAGAGACTTTTTCCCCTTTGTTCTTTAGTCTTCTGTGGATTTCGTAGGCATCTGGATGAACCTTTTCATCGAAGAATATTTCCTCGAAGATCAAACGTCTCGTTCGGGTAAATTTGAGCTTATGAGAGCTCAAATAATCCTTGAATGCCTTAAGTTCCATTTTTAGCCTTAAAAATGTGAGATCGCCACGCTTCGTTCGCAATCACAACATTATAGTATGGGATTGCCGCACTTCGCTCACAATGACAACATTATAGTATGAGATTGCCACGTCGCAAAACTCCTCGCAATGACACCTATTCATCCTCTTTCTGATAAAAGGAACAATCCCAATCTTAAAAAAAGAAAAAATGGAGACAGTCCGTATCTATTCGCAATGACATTTATTTTCCTTTTGCTTTTGTATTCGATTGTTTTTTTGTGGTCTGTTTTTTTATAGGCTGCTTTATCTTCGTCTGTTTTTTCTTGGACTGTTTTTTCTTCGGCTCTGCGGCTTTCTCTTTTTGCTGTTGCATCTTCTGTTTCAATCTCTCACGGCGGTGGGCAAAGTCTTTCTCGTAGTAGGAAGAGAATCCCATCGACATAACAAATCCTTCTTCTGCCACTTCTCTCGCTTCCTCGAACTTCTTCTCTTTATGTTCGAGATACATAGCCAGTTCTCTAAACGAGAGAAGCTGACTCATGGACGCCGTCTCCGCAGAAATCATCTCCTTCCAGATCACCACTGCTCTTTCCCAATCCTGATTCTTCTTGAAATGATAAGAGATCTTCTTCTTGGCTTCGAGCGAAACCTCATCCGATAATTTCCCATCCAGAGCTTTTTTGAAGAAATGAACGGATTTCTCGACATCTCCGACTTTCTCCATAACCTTCCCTGCTCCGTAAAGGTCCATGGCATCCACAAACGTCTCTTCTCCCTTCTCTGAAAAAATGAGCGCACCAGCAACAACGACTCCCAAAAGGGATAGAATATCCTCCTGGTTATGGTAAATAATGGGTTCGATCAATTCAAAATTCCCGGTGTCCAGATACTGGAAATATCTCCAGGGAATCTCGGCAGAGGGGATATCCTCGGCCCGATCCGCATTGACGACCTCGCGGGCCAGATGGAAGAGACGGCAGTTTTCATATTTGTGCTTCCAGAGATTCCGGGCTGAATGCAGAAAATCTAGATGGGGAAGCTCATTGAGAGGAAAAGGTTGCCTGTAAAGGATGTACCGCGTCTCAAGGAGCGGAAGATCAAATCCTTTCCCGTTATAGGAGACTACAGATTGAAAATTCATTTCAGTGATAAACTGGGTAAGCTCATGTATCATCCGTTCTTCCTCAGCCAGCTCTCCAAGAAAGTACTGGGCCACATAGAATTTATCGTCCCTGTAATATCCCATACCCACAAGAAACGGGACAACCCCAGTTCCTCCAGAGAGGCCTGTGGTCTCAAGGTCTATAAAGAGAGCAGTGGA
>DAOVAM010000125.1 GCA_030671065.1 Candidatus Aminicenantota bacterium | reverse complement strand
GGTCATTCGTCGACAGGGCTTCCATATGTCGGATTTCAACTTGAAGAACTCCGAATGTCCCTCCTGTGGAAGCCAGATAGCCGGAAGGTTTTAGAGAAATCCAAAACCATGGCAGGAAAACAGGAAAAAAAGGATGGGTAGAATGAATAGATCGGCCATGTTTACAGACCTGTGTGAGCTGACCATGGCGGCCAGCTGTGTTCATGCCGCCTGGCCTCGTTTATTCAAGATACAGGAGCGATTCCTGGATGAGTTCTCTCATCTTGAAGAAAAATACAAGTCCTTACAGGATGTCAGTGGAGAGCATCCAGTGAAACTTTCTCCGAGACTGAAGAATCTTCAGAGCCGGGTTGTGCGTCAAATCAAGAGTCAAACGAATGAAGAGAAAGGGGAGCTCTAGGGATGGAGAGGTACAGGTTTTTCGCACACACCGCCGATGCAAAATTCCAAGCCTTTGGAGAGACTCTCGAAGAAGCTTTCTCCAATGCCGCTCTAGCGACCGTATCATTAATGTGGGATTGGGAAAGAATTGAGCACAAAGTCACACATCCGGTTGAAGTGGAAGGAAGGGACCTCAAACAGCTGCTCAGCGGCTTCCTGGAGGAAATCATCTATTTACTGGATACGAAATCATTCTTGCTGGGATTTCCTGAAAACATTAAAATAGAGGAAAAAGAAAATCGTTATACACTGAAGGCTCTGTTTAAAGGAGATCATTATTCTGATCGATATGAGATTTTTGGTGATGTGAAGGCTATAACTTATAATGAAATGGAAATCGAGAACAGCGGCCGTTTCATGGTTCAGGTCGTGGTCGATGTTTGAGGAGTCAACATGGACTTAAAAAAGATAAATGATTACACCTGGGAAATTCCAAAATCTGGGGATATGAAAGTCCCCACGGTTATCTATACCTCGTCGAAGCTTCTCGAAGGAGTAAAGAGAGACCGAACTCTTCAGCAGGCAAAGAATGTGGCCTGCCTGCCCGGAATCCAGAAGATGGCATACGTCATGCCTGATGCTCATCAGGGTTACGGTTTTCCCATCGGTGGAGTGGCCGCCTTTGATTTGGAGAACGGGATTATCTCTCCTGGAGGAGTGGGCTACGATATCAACTGTGGTGTACGGTTGTTAAAGACGGAATACACGGAAAAAGATATTCATGGAAAGCGAAAGCAGCTTTTAACCGAAATTTTCAAAGAAGTTCCAGCAGGTGTGGGAAAAGGAGGGATCATCCGTCTGAACCGGAATGCTCTCTTGGAGGTTTGTGTGAAAGGGGCAGAGTGGGCTGTGGAAAACGGGTATGGAATGAGAGAGGATTTGATGCGCACAGAAGAATACGGGAGGATGAGAGAGGCCAATCCTCGTCATCTTTCTCATCGTGCTCTAGAAAGGGGCATCCCTCAGCTGGGAACGCTGGGAGCCGGGAATCATTTCCTGGAGATTCAAAAAGTCTCGGAGATCTATGATGGAGATGTGGCTAAAGTTTTTGGGATTCACTCCAGAGATCAAATTTTGGTCATGATTCACTGCGGCAGTCGGGGACTGGGTCACCAGGTGGCTTCTGATTTTATACGGCTGATGGAAAACAAGATCGGAAGCAGAGGATTGCCCGATAGAGAATTGATCAATGCCCCTGTTCGTTCCCCGCTGGGCCAGCAGTACTATGAATCCATGAGCGCAGCGGTCAACTATGCTTTTGCCAACCGTCAGATGATCGCTCATTGGGTTCGAAATGTGTTCAAAAAGATAATGGGAAGCTCGGAAGGGATGAATCAGGTTTATGATGTCTGCCACAACGTGGCCAAAATAGAAAAGCATGAGTTTAACGGTCGGATCCAGGATGTGTGTGTTCACAGGAAAGGGGCAACAAGGAGCTTTGGTCCGGGCCGGGAGGAAATACCCGAACTCTACCGCGCTGTGGGTCAGCCGATCTTCATCCCTGGAAGCATGGGAACAGCTTCGTACATTCTCGTTGGAACACGCGAGGCAGAACAGTTGAGTTTCGGATCCACAGCACACGGCGCTGGAAGAGTGATGTCCAGGCATGAAGCGTTGCGCCGCTTCAGGGGGGAACGGATAAAAGAAGACCTGGAGAAACGAGGAATCGAACTCCAATCCACAAGCTGGAAGGGGGTGGCTGAGGAGGCCTCCCAGGCCTACAAGGACGTTGACGAAGTCGTAAAAGTTTCCCACAAAGTGGGAATAGGGAAACTTGTCGCCAAGGTCGTTCCTGTCGGTGTGATGAAAGGTTGATCTACGTGATGATTTTGTCGATTTCCTTTTCCGCGTAATCCTCAAAATCCTGGGCAAGTGCATATTCGCTCATAAGCATTGTAGAGTGGCTGTGCTCCACTTTACTCAGATATTCAAGAATTTTTTTCTGAGGATTTTCAAAGCGTTTAGAAAGGTTGATGTAGAAGCTTTCGGCGCGTTTTTCCGACTCCATAGCCTGGTACAGGATGTCAACAAGAGTGGAAGAGGGCGTCATATGGATAGATGGGAGCAGATCTTCGTCCACTTTATCGGGGAGAGGGATATCCTCCCCAGGATTGAAAAACCTAAAAAATTTTTCCAGAATCTCTTTGTGTCTGTTTTCTTCGTTGGCCAACCACTGAAATTTTTCCTGGAGCAGGGGATTGGTCAGTGTGCTGGCTATATCAGAGTAGGTTTTATTCGCTTCAATCTCTGCTTTGATAGCCATTGCTAAAAGTTCCTTGGCCGGCGCTGTTGAAACATCTAACATTTTTATCTCCTTCAAACAGAAAATTTTTTATTTTTAAAGTCACTTGGCGTATCCGAAAACCTGGAAGGTCGATTATCGTGCATCGAGTCCTTCTGAAATTTTCAGCGCATCACGAACACACTATTTTAATAAGATTAGATAAAAATGAAAAGATGATTAAAAAAAGAGCCTGTTGTTAATGTTCAGTATTTAAGTAACGTTTTTGTTGCGAATATTGAATACAGCAGTGTCATTGCGAGCGCAGCGTGGCAATCTCGGAGGATGAAAATATCTTCGTTTGGAAAATGTCATTACCCTGCCTCCCTCAGGCCTTGCAGTTTTATAAAATGAAGTGACATTATAATAGAAATGAAAATAATTATTTTATGGGATTGCCACGCTGCGCTCGCAATGACATCTAAAAAGTATTACCGTTTTATTGAGTGAGTACACCTGTTCCTATTTGTTCAGAAAGTTGACATTTCTTTCTGTTCTTTTTATTTTACATAACATCATGAAAGTCATTCTTGCCGGCTATAATGTGGACAGTGAAGTCATTGATGACCTCAAGAAAAAATTCCCGCACAGAGAAGATGTCACTCCTGAAACACTTTCTGCATCTTACGCTCGAATATCTCGTGATCCCCGTCCAGCCAATGAACTCCGCGCTGTGGCCAGGAAAGAAGTGGAAAAAGCCCGGCGGTCCAACCGGAAGATCATATTCAAGATGGGTCATCATTCGGTGGCAGAGCACGCGGTTTTTAATTTTGACATCATCGGAGTGAGCCGTCTAGCTCTTGAAGAAATTGAAAAGTTCCGTCTCTGTTCCTACACAGAAAAATCGCAGCGCTACATCTCTCTGACTGATGATTTTGTCATTCCCGATGAGATCAAGACATCCGGACAAGAGAACCTTTTTGTCAGAACGATCAAATCTCAGAATGCCCTTTACCATAAACTCTTCAAAAGATTGAGGCCCTATTTTTTTGAAAAGAATAAGGAGATGGCTGCAGACCCGAAGAAACAGTCTATCTTGGAGGGATGGGCCAAAGAGGATGCGAGGTATGTGGCGAGTCTGGCCACCGAAGGACAGCTCGGCATGACTGTTAATGCCCGGAATCTGGAATTCATGATCCGACGGTTTGCCTCCACGAAACTGGCTGAATTGAAGGAGTTCAATCAAAAGATTTATAACCTGGCCAAAGAAGTGGCTCCGTCCATCATCATCTTTACCGAGGCCCATGATTTCGATACGAAAACTTACGAAGAGATTGAAAAAAAAGCACAGGCTTTACTGGAACTCGAGGGGAAAAATACACAGCTGGTTTCTCTAGTCGATCATACTCCGGATGCAGACACTAAGCTGGCTGCATCTCTTTTGCATTCCTCTTCATCCCTGCCTTATGCGGAATGTATCCGAAATGCCAGACGCCTCAGACCGGAAGATAAAAAGGAACTCTTGGAATTGGCGTTCAAACACATGGAATTCTATGATTTTCCGCTACGAGAATTCGAATATGTCAGCCTCACTTATGACCTGGTCATCTCGGCTTCATGTTTTGCCCAGCTCAAGCGTCACAGAATGGCAACGCTGACAGCCCAGGACTACAATCCTGGATTGGGAGTCACTGTTCCCCCTTCTCTCCAGGAGATCGGGGCCAGGAAAGAGTTCATGGAAATAATTGACGAAACGAATCGTGTCTGTTCTCTGTTGAAGGAAAAAACAGATTGCGGGGCGGAGTACGTGCTGACCAATGCCCACCGGAGAAGAGTGCTGCTCAAAGTCAACGCCCGAGAATTGTATCATATCTCAAGATTGAGAGAGGACGCCACAGCCCAGTGGGATATTCGAGAGGTAGCTGGAGAGATATCCAGGTTGGCCCGGGAAGTGATGCCTCTGACTTGCCTTCTTGTCGGAGGAAAAGATGCCTATCCCGGTATGTACGAGGAGATCTTTGGCCGACCTCCTAAATTATTTCCACCGGAATAAGAAGCCGTTATTAGCTGAATCGGATCACAACCTGAATTCCAAGTTGAGGTTGCTTTTCATTTTCCCTTGCTCTTTGAAATACATCTCATTTTGCTCTGTATAGTCATATTCCTGCTCTTGTAGAGTGGAATCGAGAGCCCCTCTCCAGTGTTTTGCCCAGACTGTCCCCTTTTATTCGGGCTTATGACTTGCGCTTGATTTTGTAGAATTTCTTTTTCCCGACTTTCAACACGAACTCTGTACTTTTTTTCAGGTCCAATTCTAATCCGATATCCTCGACTCTTTGTCCATTGAGATAGATCCCACCCTGGCGGATGACTCTTTTGGCTTCGCCTCGAGAGGGGAAAATGTTCTGGCTGACCATGAGATCGATGAGATGAATCTTCCCGGGTTTGACGACAATCTCTTCGATTTCTGAAGGGAGCTCTTTGTTTTTGAAAACCCTTTCAAATTCTTCTAGTGCTTTCTCGGCCTCCTGATCGCTCCAGAAATCAGTCACTACAGATCGGGCCAGCCTTGATTTGAGGTCTTTGGGATTGACTCGTGCTTCTGAAGCGTCCTTCTTCCATTGTTCAATCTTGGAAAGAGATTCATCAGTCAGGAGTTCGTAGTAGCGGAACATCAGCGGATCGGAGATGGACATGAGCTTACCGAAGATCTCACTGGGAGTTTCGGTGATTCCCACGTAATTATCGAGAGATTTGCTCATTTTTTCAACTCCGTCCAGTCCTTCAAGAAGAGGCATGGTCATGACCACCTGGGGTTCTTGCTGGAAGTCCCTCTGGATATCCCTCCCAACGAGGAGGTTGAATTTCTGGTCTGTTCCTCCAAGCTCCACATCTGCTTCTAGAGCTACAGAATCATACGCCTGCATGAGCGGGTAGAGGAGTTCATGGGTGGAGATGGGCTTGCCATTTTTCAGACGGTTGGAAAAATCGTCCCTTTCCAGGATGCGGGCCACCGTGTATTTTGCAGTCAGGTTGATGATGTCGAAGCTGGTCAGCTTACCCAACCAGCGGGAATTGAAATCGATAATTGTTTTCTTCCGGTCGAGAATCTTGAATATCTGAATCTTGTACGTCTCGGCGTTTTTGTTTATCTCTTCACGTGTCATAGGAGGACGAGTGGCTGATCTTCCGGAGGGATCACCGATTAGCCCTGTAAAGTCTCCGATGAGGAAGATCACATCATGACCCAGATCCTGGAAATGTTTCATTTTTCGCAAGAGTACGGTGTGTCCGAGGTGGATGTCCGGAGCTGTCGGGTCAAACCCGGCTTTTACTCTCAATGGCTTTTTTTCCTTCAGAGAGCGAGCGAGCTTGGTCTTCAGCTCGTCTTCCTGAATGATTTCCACACATCCCTTTTTGAGGTATTCGATCTGATCTTTTACTGGCTTCATGGTTTTACCTCTGTATTCACATTGGTGATTGTGCCTGCCTGGATGAGGTTGTTTTCCTTTTTCTGTTTTCGGTCTTTATCCATCTGCCGGGATTCATTTAATGAACACTCTTCTTCCTCTCACTTCCAGCCTTCCTTCAAAATAGAGTTTGACCGCTGCCGAGTAGATTTTATGCTCTTCCTTCAAAATCCTCTCACTGAGAGTGTCTTCGGTGTCATCTTGGAAAATAGGCACGACTGTTTGGAGTATGAT
>DAOVAM010000083.1 GCA_030671065.1 Candidatus Aminicenantota bacterium | reverse complement strand
TCTTCCTCTCACTTCCAGCCTTCCTTCAAAATAGAGTTTGACCGCTGCCGAGTAGATTTTATGCTCTTCCTTCAAAATCCTCTCACTGAGAGTGTCTTCGGTGTCATCTTGGAAAATAGGCACGACTGTTTGGAGTATGATTGGACCCATGTCCACATCAGCAGTGACAAAGTGGACTGTGGCTCCTGAGAACCGGACTCCCCAGTCGATGGCTTTCTTCTGAACGTGGAGACCTGGAAAGGAGGGCAGCAGAGCCGGATGAATATTCATCAAGCAGTGTTTGAGCTCTTCACAGAAAGACGGGCTCAGAATCCTCATGTATCCTGCCAGGCAGACTAAATCCACATCCCTTTTCCTGAGCTCCTGGATAGCTGCTTTCTCATGGTCTTCACGGGTGGCATATGCTTTCGGGTCCAGGAAAAGAGTTTCGAGGCCTCGTTCCTTTGCCACCTGGAGTCCGGGTGCATCTTCTTTGTTGCTTAAGACGAGCGCGATCTCTGCGTTTATTTTTCCAGCGAGGATGGTATCGTGGATAGCTTTAAAATTGGATCCCCGGCCAGAAATGAAAGTAGCAATTTTTCCTTTTTTTTGAGGACTGACAAAAATATCTTCTGTCATTCGTGCTTCCTTGTTCAGGATTTAAAATAATGTTTAGAATCCTATTTTAATAAAAAAGCTGTAGAAATCAATGATACATTTTTAATACGGGGAACGTCCCCATTTTTCCCCATTTTTCACTTGATCGCAAAGATATCAGGAATGGCTTCCCTCCAGGCTTTTAATGCATCATCCACAGGAACATCGAGAAGCTTTTGACCATTCTGGTCGATGATGATCCTGTCTCCACCAGTTTTTCCGATGGCTGTGGCTTTAATTTGTCTGTCTTTGGCTAGATTAAGAATTTTTTGATGGTTTTGGTGTTTGGATGTGATGACTATCCTGGACTGTGTTTCTCCAAACAGGAGTGCATCCGAGCGCATCTCATCCTGCAGGTCTACCTTCAGACCTATATTTTTACTACTCAGAAAGGATGACTCTGCCAGGCAGCATGCCAGGCCGCCTTCAGAGACATCGTGAGCGGATTCGACGAGACCGCTGGAAATGATTTCCAAACAGAACTCCTGGATTCGCTTCTCTTGTTTCAGGTCGATTTGAGGGGGAATTCCCTTCTGCTTCTGGTGGATTGTTTTGACATACTCGGAAGCACCCAGCTCTTCTTTGTTTTCTCCAAGGAGGATCAAGATCTCTTCTTCATCCTTGAACCCGGGACCTGTCACCTCACTTATATCCTCCACGAGTCCCACGACTCCGAGCACAGGTGTGGGGTAGATGGATACTCCTTCTGTATCGTTGTAGAAGCTGACGTTGCCTCCAGTGACAGGGATATCGAATATTCTGCAGGCCTGGGCGATTCCCTGTATGGTCTCTTTGAACTGCCACATGATTTCCGGCTTCTCTGGATTGCCAAAATTCAAGCAGTTGGTCACTCCTACGGGCCTGGCTCCGGCACAGGCCAGATTCCGGCAGGCTTCGGCGACAGCAATTTTCCCTCCCGTCTTGGGATCCAGGTATGTGTAAAGGGAATTTCCGTCAAGGGTGAGAGCCAATGCTTTCTTTGTGTTCTTGATCCTTATCACAGGGGCATCGGCTCCTGGATGGAAAACAGTATTGACCCTAACCATATGATCGTATTGACGACGGACCCATTCTTTTTCAGCTAGGGTTGGGGAAGAGAGAAGCTTGAAAAAGGTTTGGTTGTAGTCTTCCGGAAGGGGAAGGGGTTCCAGTTGCTTGGCGGATTCGAGGTAAGAGGGGACTTTGCTCTCTCTCTCATACACAGGGCAGAGGTTAACGATGGCATCCACTGGAAGGTCCACGACTGTTTTTCCGCCAAAGCTGACTTTAAGCCTTCCTCCTTCCCCGACATGACCGATGACCACGGCGTCAAGATCCCATTTGGAAAATATTTGCTTCACTTCTTCGACCCTGTCTTTTTTCGCTACGATGAGCATCCTCTCTTGAGATTCAGAAAGCATCATTTCATAGGGAGTCATGCCTTCTTCTCTCTGCGGAACGAGGTCGAGATTGATATCGAGGCTTGTTCCTGATTTGGCAGCCATTTCGGTAGTAGAGCAGGTCAGGCCAGCCGCTCCCATGTCCTGGATGCCTACGATCAGCTCATTCGCCATGACTTCCAAGCAGGCTTCGAGCAGCAGCTTTTCCATGAATGGGTCTCCAACCTGAACATTCGGCCGTTTGTGCTCTGAATCCTCGCCGAATTCAGCAGAGGCCATGGTGGCGCCATGAATACCGTCTCTTCCGGTTTTCGCCCCCACATACAGCACAGGGTTTCCCGTGCCTTCGGCTTTGGCGTAAAAAATTTTTTCCTTTTCAACGATTCCTAGAGCGAACACATTCACTAGAGGATTAAGGGAATAACAGTCGTTGAAATAGACGTCGCCTCCTACCGTGGGAATCCCGATGGAGTTTCCGTAACCGGATATGCCCGAGACCACACCTTCCATGATGGATTTGTTTTTTGAGGTGGATAACGGACCGAAACGGAGGGAATCCTGAAGGACAATGGGTCTGGCTCCCATAGTGAAGATGTCCCTGAGAATACCTCCGACTCCTGTTGCTGCTCCCTGGTAGGGTTCGATAAAAGAGGGATGGTTGTGGGATTCGATCTTGAAGACTACGGCCAGGCCATCGCCGATATCGATGATCCCCGCATTTTCTCCCGGTCCCTGAATAACATTTTTTCCCTTCACTGGGAGTTGTCTCAAATGAACTATTGAGCTCTTGTAACTGCAGTGTTCGGACCACATGAGGGAAAAGATTCCGAGTTCTGTGATGTTGGGCTCTCTCCCGATGAGTTCGACGATTTTCTCATACTCATCCAGAGTGAGGTTGTGCTCTTCGATAATCTTGCGGTCTATCATCTCTTTCTTTACACTATTCCGGCTATCCGCCTCGGTTGCCCAGCCAATGGATTATGGAATCAAATATGATCCGGCCATCCTCGCTTCCAAGAAGCACTTCAGAAGCCCTTTCCGGGTGGGGCATCATTCCCATGACGTTGCCCTCTTTGTTTCTCAAACCGGCAATACTTTCGAGAGAGCCGTTGACGTTTGCATCCTCGCTGAGTTGGCCTTTTGCATCTGAATAACGAAAGACGACCTGGTTGTTTTTCTTAATCTCGTGAATCTTATCAGGAGGGGAGAAGAAATTCCCATCATAATGGGCGATGGGAATTCTCAAAACCTGACTTTTTTTGGCTTTGTTTGTGAAGGGAGTTGCCTCATTTTCCACTCGCAGGTGGACAAACTGGCAGAGGAATTTCAGGTTTTTGTTCCTGAGCATAGCTCCTGGAAGAAGACCTAATTCCAGGAGAACCTGGAAACCGTTGCAGATTCCGAGCACTAGTCCTCCCTTGAGCGCAAATTCCTTGACTTCCTGCATCAAAGGAGAAAATGCTGCGATGGAGCCTGACCTCAGATAGTCTCCATAAGAGAAACCCCCAGGAAGAATGACACAATCGACATTTTTAAGATCATGCTCTTTGTGCCAGAGAAACAGTGTTTTTTGCTTCAACACGTCTTTTAAGACGTAGAGTGTGTCATAATCACAGTTGGAACCTGGAAAAATGACGACTCCAAATTTCAATTTAGCCTTTCCTGCAGGGGAGGGACTCCCCGTGCTTTTGGTTTAATCCTTTTCTAAAATCTGCCAGGAGAACTTCTCGATGATGGGATTGGCCAGGACCTTGTCCGATATTTCTGGAATGATCCTTTCTGCGTCATCGTGAGAAATGCCTTCGAGCTCAAGTTCGAAGACTTTTCCCTGTCTCACATCCTTTACGGAATCGTAACCAAGTGTGAGGAGAGCGTTTTTGACCGCCTGTCCCTGAGGATCGAGAACACTGTTTTTGAGCGAGACCAGAATTCTAACTTTCATCACCCAGCACCTTTTCGAAGATGTAATCTATCTTGCCTAAATACGCATCAAGGGAAAAACACGCATCAATCTCTTTTTCTGTCAGAATTTTCCCGATCTTCTCATCGGATCGAATGAGCTCCTTAAAATCACGACCTTCATTCCAGGCTTTCATGCTGTTTGTCTGGACATGTTGATAGGCCTGCTCACGAGTGACGTCTTTTTTTGTCAGAGCTAGAAGAACACTCTGGGAGAAGATGAGGCCACGAGTGAGGTTGACGTTTTCTTCCATCTTATCCGTATTGACTTTCCAGTTTTTGATGATATCCGTTGTTTCAGCCAGGATGAAATCTGTGAGGATAAAGGAGTCCGGGAAGATGATTCTTTCAGTCGAGGAGTGGGAAATATCCCGTTCGTGCCAGAGGGAAATGTTCTCCATCGCTGCTTGAAGGTTGGATTTTATGACCCGGGCAAGGCCAGAGATTCTCTCTGCACGAACCGGATTTTTCTTGTGCGGCATGGATGAGGATCCCTTCTGGCCTTTGGTAAAGGATTCTTCGAGCTCAAGGACTTCCGTTTTCTGGTGGTGGCGCAGTTCCATTGCGAATTTGTCGAGGGAAGATGCGAGAAGGGCGAGCGCAAACAGCACTTCGGCATGTCGGTCGCGCTGGAGGACCTGGGTAGAAACTTTTGCAGGCTTGAGACCGAGTTTTTTGAGCGCATAGACCTCGATCTTTGGATCGAGATGGATGTACGTTCCTACAGAGCCTGAAATTCTCCCGAAGGTGATGACTTCCAATGCGTTCTCGATTCGATGAAGATGGCGTTTCACCTCTTCGTACCAAACCAGGAGTTTGACACCGAAGGTGATGGGTTCAGCATGAACTCCATGAGTCCTTCCCATCATCACGGTTTTTTTATACTGAAGCGCCTGTTCCTTGAGAGTGTCTTTAAGGGGATTGAGGTCCTTATAGACTTTCTCTAGAGCTTCTTTAATCAGGAGGGAGAGAGCCGTGTCGACAACATCATAAGCGGTCAGTCCGAGATGGATAAAACGGGAGTCTTCTCCAACTGTTTCGGCCACAGAGGTGAGGAAGGCAATCACGTCGTGCTTAACGACTTTTTCGATCTCCTCAATCCTCTTGACAGAGAATCCGGATTTTTCTTTGATCGTTTGGAGGGATTGAGGAGGGATATCGCCTGCTTTGGCCCAGGCTTCGCAAACTGCCAGCTCCACATCGAGCCATTTTCTGTATTTGTTTTCTTCGGTCCAGATATTCCCCATTTCTGGACGTGTGTACCGTTCAATCATGGAATTTGTTCCTCAAAAGAGGACAAATCATAACAACAACCTTTTTTCTTGTCAATTTATTTCAGGATCAGGCCTTGACTTTAGACTTTTTTATGTAAAAACTACATATTAAATCCGTACTTTGTGATTTCCGATGCGCAAACCTTTGAGAATAAACCCCAAATCCTCAAAGGATTTTTGGTCCTCGAGTGTCTAAACAGATGAATGGAAATATGGAAGATTGCAGTGATGGCCATTTGGTTAAACTGGCAAAACAGGGTGACACTGAGGCTTTCACTGAACTGGCTCGCCGTTGTCAGGAGAAAATTTACTACACCATACTCGCTCTGACAAAGAATCAACAGGATGCCAGTGATCTTGCCCAGGAGGCTTTTGTGCAAGCTTTTAAATCTTTAAAGAATTTCAAACAGCGCTCCAGCTTCTACACCTGAGTGTATCGAATTGCAGTCAATCTGACTCTGAATTTTCTTAAACGGAGGCAAAGGCAGGATGCGCAGGAAGTACTGGATGAAAGCCAATCTTTGGCTATGGGGATACAGGATTCCTCTGTTTCTCCAGAAGGACGTTCTTTGAAAAAAGAACTCTCAGAGAAATTGCAGGAGGCCATAGATTCACTGCCTCTCCTTTATAAGGTCTCTTTCACTCTTGTTGTTTTCCAGGAGATGACACACAGGCAGGCCGCACGGATCCTGGGATGCTCTGAGAATACCGTCTCCTGGAGATTGCACAAAGCCAGGAAAATGCTGCAGGCCAAGTTAAAGCCTTATCTCGAAGGGGGATAAAATGGGATGCAAAAAGATCGAAAAATGGCTTTCCGACCGAATCGATGGGGAGCTTTCACAGAAAAAAATAAAGGCCCTTGGTGCCCACCTGGAAAAGTGTGCGGCATGCCGGTCTTATGCCGCATCCATTGAGAAGATCCATGATGAAGCCAAGAGCATGGGAAGGCAGGACGCTTCCCCAGCTTTTTGGGAGGGATTTGTGTCTAGACTCAAGGCCAATCTCAGCTCTTCCAGACAGGAGAAGAAGGAAAGAAGGCCTGTCAGACTGGGATGGAATTGGATTTGGTCGGGTGCTGCTCTGCTGATTGTGGTCATTGTTGGATTGTACTTACTCTTTTTCCAGAGGATGCCCTCTCAAGAGATGTATGTCTTTTCTCTTGATAATTCCCTCACGCAAATTTACCAGGAAATCGGGAACGACTCTGAACTGGAGGAACTATTCAATTCCATTGTCATAGCGTCAATTGGTGAATCCCTGGGTGATTCTGAATGGGAGGAGAGTCCTGATTTTTTTGAAAACTTACTCCTCTGGGAAGATCTTACCGAAGAGGAGATAAAATTTCTTGAATCGGAAATCAAGGAAGATGTTAAATTATAGGAGGAATCCCATGAAAGCCAAATCCATTTTTTCCCTTTTTCTGGGGATTGTTTTTTTCTGTTCCATAATCTTCGCTGCTCAGAATGAGGATGTCCAAGAGAAACAGAGAAGAAGGACGAGAGATAATATTACGACTTTGATGTTGTTAAGGATGACCCGATTCCTGGAATTGTCCGAAGAACAGACAGTAAAGATTTATCCCTTTTTCACCCGGATCGAAAAAGAGAAGGCGGAGATCAACCAGCAAATCAGGAAGCACATGCAGGATTTAAGAATGAATTTGAGGAAGGAAGACCCTGACCCGAAAGTGCTTAAGGACGGAATTCAAGCCATAAAAAAACTAAGAGAAGCTCTCAAAAGCAAGGATGCGGACGTGGAGAAACATCTTGAAGAAAACCTGACCGTACTCCAGCAGGCGAAATACCTGATGTTTGTGACTGCATTTTTAAGAGAATTAAGGGATAATGTGGACAGAGCAAGACAGGAGAGAGAGAAGGCCAGGCCGAAAAAAAAGAAAATAATTTGATTTTTCCAAAAAGAAGAAACAGATAAGATGGGACTGTTGGACTCGCTCAATAATTCAGCAAAGCTTTTCTACTGTCATTGCGAGCAGAGTGAAGCAATCTCGTAAAAATGAAAAGCATTTTTTCTAGGAGATTGCCACACTCCGCTCGCAAAGGCACTTTTACTCTCACTCTCATGACCAAAAGAATTGCCTGATTCCTGAGCTTATACACCAGGCCTCTTTTTCCTTTACTTTCCTATAAAATTTGAGATTTCTGTGGAAAAAAAGATTGGTTCTGGAATAAAAAAGAGAATTTCGCTCATTGATATTGATTTTCTTTCATGAGCTTTGTCTCTAACTATAAGAAATAGAGTGACTTAACAAGTCTCAAGTCGAATGTTTTTTTCAGCCTGAGAAAATAATCATCTCTTGACAAAAGGCTTGGATTGATTTAGAATTCTGAAAGTAGTTTTGTATATTCTTTGCAATAACTAGAGACAGTTGCGTACGCAGGTTAGAGAGAGGAAACAAACAAGCACTTCATAAAAAAAGGCCTTTCTCTTCTTCTTTTACTCCCTTTTAAGTAAAAAAATTGAAAGCCTGCAGATGGAAGATTGCGCCAGCGTAGCTCAGTCGGTAGAGCAGCTGATTTGTAATCAGCGGGTCGGGGGTTCGATTCCTCTCGCTGGCTTTTAATTTG
>DAOVAM010000116.1 GCA_030671065.1 Candidatus Aminicenantota bacterium | reverse complement strand
CTGCAATTTCACTCTTATTGCGTGTATTTTGATTCAGAGACACAACTTTACTATTCTAAGCGTTTTGCGGAGGTGATTTCAATATGAAATATAGAATCACTGGGGCTGCTCAGGGAAAGGAATTCATGAAAAAGTTATTATGATATTGTGATTTTATTCTTTCCTGCTAGACTCGATTCCGGTGATCAGCCAGTTTATAGACTGCAATCGCAGTCCTTTCCCCGTAGTTTTTCAAGTGAATTCTAAAAACGAATATCCTGGTAAAATCTCTATTTCTTATTCTTTACGTATTTGTCGAACCATTCGAACATCTCTGCGAGCACGTGGAGGACGGACTCTCGGGCTCTGTAGCCGTGGCTTTCCTTGGGAAGCATGACGAGCCGCGCAATGGCTCCATGTCCTTTGAGCGCATGATAGAGCCTTCGAGATTGGATCGGGAAAGTTCCGGAGTTATTGTCTGCTTCGCCGTGGATAAGAAGGATGGGTTCGTTGATTTTGTGGGCGTGCATGAACGGGGAGACGTTGAAATACGTATCAGGCGCCTGCCAGAAAGTTCTCCGCTCGCTCTGGAAGCCGAAAGGTGTGAGCGTTCTATTATAAGCACCGCTCCGGGCGACTCCGGCTGCCAGGAGGTCGCAGTGGGCAAGCAGGTTGGCTGTCATGAATGCACCGTAGCTGTGGCCGCCAGTACCGACGCGTTTGGGATCGATGATGCCCATAGAATCCAGCTTGTCTATGGCAGCTTTTAGACTTCCGACGATCTGTTCGACAAAGGTATCGTTCATGGTTTTGGGATCACCGATGACAGGCATCTGAGCTCCGTCAAGGAGTGCATATCCTTGCGTCACGAAGAAAAGCTGGGATGTTCCTCTGAAGAAAGTGAAGCGGTGTTGCGAGCCTCTGATCTGTCCCGCGACTCTTCGGTCCTGGTATTCGCGTGGATAAGCCCAGATCACGCAGGGCAGTCTTTCTCCTTCTTTATAACCCGGAGGCAGGTACAGGGTTCCGGAAAGATCGACTCCGTCCGCACGTTTGTATTTGATGAGTTGCTTCTTCATTCCCGTGAGTTGAGGAGCCGGATCTTTGAAAGCTGTGATGGGTTGTCTCTTTTTCTTCTTCAGGTTATAAAGATAGTAATTGGGGGGCTCGGTCTTGGATTCATAACGCGTGATGATCTGGTCTCTGGATTTTCCGACAAAATCGACGAAGGACTCGTAGCTTCCTTCGCTGCACTGGAACAGCCTCTTCTTCTCCATCGTCTTGAAGTTCGTCCTGTCAAGGAAGGGCATGTCTCCTCTGGGGGAGGCGCCGCTTCCTGTAAGATAGATCCAGTCCTTATCCTGGAGTATGACCCTTTCCCCGTTGGGCGTGGTTGTGAATAAAGGGCGGCCGGGATTGTTGTAACTGTCTTGAGTGCTGATATCGAAGACTTTTTTCGGAGCCTGGCTTGGATCGTCAACGTTCACCAGGTAAGTCGTCCTCCATCTTCTTTTCCAGTCGGACTCTGTGAGAAATGCCTGGCCTGCCGGCTGAAGCCAGCTGATTCCGCCATAGCGGTGCTTGATCTTCATTATCTCCTTGGGCGTGCTTGTGAAAGGAGGAGAGAGAGTCATGAGTTTGTCCCGGTGAGCGACCTGCTTTTCAGGATTTCCCTCGTCCAGGGCTTCAACCCATATTAGCGTGGCGGGCTTGAGTGCTCTCCAATCAACAGACCTCGGTCCCATGGAAACTCCTCTGATCGGGACTTCGTCTGCGAGAGGAAGGTCGGCAAAGAGATGGACGAGATTCCCGTCCCTGTCCCAGATTTCCAGGCTGGAGGGAAAGGAGCGATAGGTGACGCTGAAGGAGTAAGGCTCTTTGACTCTGCGGACCAGCAGCAGCTTTCCATCAGGTGAAGGGTCAGCATACAGGAAGAATCCGGGTTTTCCGATTTTTTTTCTGCTGCCAGAGGCAATATCGATTTCATAGATCTGGGAAGTGGCATAGTATTTGAATAATTTCGCATCATAAGAAGTTTGCAGGAGGTCCTGGTAAGTCCGGACAGCCGCATACCGTCCTGTTGTCTCCTGGATGTTGGGACCCACAGGCACTTCTGATTTTTTCGGGGGATTACCGCGGTCTTCCAGGATGGCGTAAACCAGAAGTTTATTACCGGGAAGCCAGGTAAATCCGGAATTCACGGTGGAATTGAGAATGGGTCCGGTGAGCGCCTTCGTTTTTCCGGTTTTGACATCAGCAATCCAGAGCTCAAATCCCGTGTCTTTCAACAAGGGGAAAGCCAGCCATTTTCCGTCAATGGACCAGCGGGGAGAACCGACTTTTGCTCCTTTGGGAAGAGCGATGCGCGTTTCTTTACCGTCTTTTATGGATTTGATGGTCAATCCGGTAGTAAATGACGTCTGCTGGCGGCTGTTGTATTTTGGAGTGATCCTCACTCCGGCAAGTCTGAGAAGAGGCTGGGACATGTAAGCGATCGAGGGCATGGATTCAGATTCGGAGAGAAGCATCAGATCTCCGGTCGGATTGATGCTCGCTCGAGGCAGAGGCGGCGCGTCGACAATGTCGACCACTTCTTTCGGCGGCAGTTTGTAGGGTTCCTGGGCAAAAATCGTGAGGCTGAACACAAATACAAAAATCAAAAAGGCGACAGGAATGATTCTTTTCATGGTATCCCTCCCGTTAATATGAATTTTTTCATCACTGAAGTTTTCTTAATATACACCAATCCGTCAAGCAATTTCAATTTCATTTTGTAATTATTTTATGTTTATGTATGTCGAAATTATTTTATGTTTATGTATGCTTTTTTTAAGATATTTAATTTCTTATACATACAATGCGACTGGCTTCAACAAAAATTCTTCGTGCAGTATAAATATTTTTTGCTTCCCCCTTAGAGGGGAAATAAAAGCGTGAAAAATCATCCGTCGATTCACCGTTGAAGAGGATTGATTGTTTCCTGATTATCTGTGTTAGAATGGGGTGTGTGCGAACAAGATAACAGTCAATGTTGGGGGAGGAAATAATATTTTGGGATTCACTATTTCACAGAATACCCGAAGAAATTATGCATATTGGGATCACAATTTATTTAGAAACAGCATTGTTTATAGGAGAGAAAAACTGCTAATATAGAGAGCGAGGGGAATGGAACAGGAAAAAATGGATAACCAGGACACCCAGGAGAAGTCTAAGACAAAGGTTATTCCTGTTGAGCTGAACAAAGTCAAGATGCTCTTCAAGTACTTTGACACGGCATTCTCTGCCCTGAAGCTCTACCCTCCGGGGAATCCTTCCATCACGAAATCCGTGACTTATTTTTATGACAAACTGAAAGAATTTCTGGATGAATACGAGGAAATGAGGATCGGAATAGGAGAATTCAGTTTTTCCTACAAGGGCGAACTCGCCTTCCAGGATGAAGAAAAGAAAAGAAGTCTTCCCTTTTTCCTTTTTAAGGATGGGATGAGAGAGCTCTCCCTCTATAAAGGCCTGGAGAGCAAAGAGCTCAATTACTTTTTGGACATTTTGAAAGAAGCGATCGACCTTCCGTCCGAAGAAAGCGACGCGGTCGGTCTCCTCTGGGAAAAGGATTTCGTCAACATTCGTTATTTTGCCCTGGATGAGTTTCTGGATTTGAACATTGGAGGAAGAGAGAAAGCTCTTGACCTTGATGTGGATCCCGGAAAATTTAAAGGAGGAAAGCTGGACCTGAAACCCGAGGATCTGGATGAGTTCAAAAAGAAAAACGATATGTTAGTCTTTGGCCAGAGTGATGACAAGGAAGGAGAAGGCGAAGGAGACCTGGAGGGAAGCGCGGATTCTGATTCTCGAATGCCTTCTGTCAAACCAGAAGAGATCGCTGAAATAGCGAACCTTGTCGAAAAGGACCAGCAGGTTTCTTCCTCGAGTGAGCTTGTGGCATTGCTTTTTGAAATTCTTTACTACGAGGAAAACCTTGAACAGTTTTCAGATATACTGAAAATCCTTGAAAAATACTTCGAAGGGATTGTGCGCAAAGCCGATTTCTCCCAGGCTGTGAAGGTATTACAGAATATTCATGAACTCAGAGAAACTCTCTCTAAGAAATCAGAGCCAATGGTTGCACTTCTGGATAAAGTCGAGAAAAACGCCAAAGATGAAAGATCAATGTCTCTTCTGAAAAAGCTCTATCTGGAAGAAAAGGTGAAAGATGATGATTCTCTCTTCCAGTATCTGGAACTTTTAGGTACGGAAGCTGTTCCAGTCGTGGGTATGATCTGGGAGAATGCGAAAGAGCTTGTCCATAAACATAAAGCGTCAGATATTTTAAAGGAGATCGGGAAAAAGGACATTGTGGCGCTTCTGTACTTTGCCAAAGAAAGCAATGTGTCTCTCACCATAGAGATAATATCGATGCTGGAGGCAATAAGCGATCTGAAAGAACTCCGTAATCTTGAAGATTTTGTCCAGCACCCGAATAAAGAAATAAGGCTCGAGATCATTCGAATTCTGGGATTAGCGGGTGATGAGACAGCCAACAGAATTCTCATGCAATTTCTGGCAGATACTGATGTTGAGATCCGAGCATCCGCAGCCAAGAATCTCAAGTTTGTCGGTGACAAACAAACGTATGACTTTATTTTGCAGCTGGCTGGAGAAAATGAATTCAGGAAGAGGACAAACGTAGAGAAAAAAGCCCTCCTGAGTTACTTGGCGAATTCTCAGAAAGATGAGGTTTTTGACCTGTTTCGCTCCATCTTGAAAAAATGGAGCCTATTCTCTGCAGCCAGACAGAATGAAACACGGCTTGCAGCCGTTTCTGCTCTAGGAACACTGGCAACTCCCAAAGCCAAAGAAGTCCTTGAAGAGTGTATAAAAGTGTTCGGGAGATCCATCCGTCAGGCGTGCGGGCTCGCATTGAGCAATATGGCGCCAGGTGAAAAACCGGATGAAAGGAAATAAAGCACCCTGAGGACTGGATTGGAATGGAAGACACAAAACTAAAAATGAAAGTCCATTACACGGACGATGAAAAAAAGAGTCTGTCCAAAACCATTGAAGACGTGTTTATTCGCTTCACATCGGTAATGAAGATCGCGCAGATCTTTGAGCCCAATAATGTCGCTTTCCTCCAGCAGCTCAAGCCGTTTTATTTTATCATTCAAAGCCTCCTGAAAAATTTAGGGAAAGCTGTTTTGCAGTTCCGCGGAAATGCACTGTTTTTCAACACGATCAGAATAAAAATTGATTTTCACTCCTACCAGAGGTTCAAATTCTTGGTGGGTGAATTCAAAAAGAAAGAGATCGAAGCGATCGGATTCCATGCGGATTTGACGGCAGAGGAACTGACGCGTTTTATCATGATTCTTGCGAAATCCAGGGAAAAGAACCTGAAGGTTTTCGAGGATTTTACAACAGAGATGGAAAATCAAGGAATAAAGAATATATTCCTTGAAAAACTCAATCCTTATGACATATCGACACGAATGACGCCTGAAGAGATCAAACGGTCGTGTAAAAAAGTCTTTTTAAAAGGCATAGTGCATCTCCAGGAAGTAATGGAAAGAGAAAAGAAGCATGAGAAAATTCATTTTAAGACGACTCGAAGACTGATCCAGAGCATCATCAATCTCATCAGCTTTGATGAGTCATTCATGCTGGGCATGACGAATATAAAAAACTATGAAGAATACACGCTCAATCATTCGATCAACGTGTCTATTCTGGCCCTTTGTTTCGGGAGAAGACTGGGTTTCGAGAAGACGGAGCTGGTGGAACTGGGCATGAGTGCTTTTTTTCATGATATCGGGAAACTGGAAATACCGATAGAGATACTGAATAAAAAAGGCAAGCTGGATGATAAAGAGTGGGAGATAATGCAAGAGCATCCCATGCGAGGGGCGACGAAACTTGTGCTGCTTCAAGACTTGAGCTATTTTCCTGTCAGAGCTTTGTCCGTTGCCCTGGAACACCACGTTTGGGCGGATCATTCAGGGTATCCTAAAAACTGGAAAAAGAAAGAAGTGAATTTATACAGCAAAATCGTTAAAATCTGTGATGTTTTTGATGCCATCACGACAAAAAGAATCTATCGGGATTTCTCTTTCACCAGACAACAGGCTCTATCGATGATGTTCGAGAAGGTGGGAGAAGAGTACGATGCCCTTTTGCTCAAGGTTTTTGCCAACATGATAGGAATTTTTCCTGTAGGGTCGCTCGTAGCTTTGAATACTGGAGAACTGGGAGTGGTGGTTGAAACCAATCCCGAAGAAGCTTTTGTGACACGGCCAAAAGTGAAGCTGGTTACAGATAGTACTAAAAACAAGATCGATGGAGAGATTATTGATTTGGCGGAAAAAGAGCCTGAATCCAATCAGTTCAAAAGGACAATAGTGAACACGCTGGATCCTGAGAAATATGATGTTAACATTCCCGATTACTTCTTAGCCCAGGCCGTCGGCTAAGAAAATTGGGGACAGTCCCCAATTTCCTGCTAAAAAATGCCAAAAAAGGGGCCAGGCCCCTTTTTCTTAAACCCATTACTTATTACTCAAACCATCAAATAAGTTATTTCTGTTGATTACCTGGTGTCTCATCCACTCACAATTCAAAAATATGTTCTGTCTATTGACAAAATCCAAAATCGGTGTTATAAACAATATAATTGGTTATATAACCTATATTATT
>DAOVAM010000105.1 GCA_030671065.1 Candidatus Aminicenantota bacterium | reverse complement strand
AAACGCTAAAGGGATGGTTGTGACTCCGGGCTTTATAGACCTTCACACTCATGTAGACACTGGAATGTATTTTACTGAAAACAGAGCCTGTCTGAATTATTTAAAACAGGGTGTGACTTCGGTTGTTGTTGGCCAGTGCGGACGCAGTGCCTGGCCCCTTTTCGAAAAGGCGGAGGACCTGAGTCAACGGTGGACTGAGGAAGGGATCGGACCGAACGCAGCCCTGCTTGTCGGCCACGGGCAGGTCAGGGAACTCGCGATGGGAATGGAAGATAGAGAACCGACTCCAGAGGAATTGGAAGAAATGAAGACTCTGGTTCAGGAGGCTATGGAACAGGGAGCCTATGGATTATCCACAGGATTGGAATATCTGCCGGGAAGATATGGCAACACGGATGAAGTCATAGAGCTGGTGAAGGTTATTGCTCCGTATGGCGGTATATACCATACCCATATGAGGAATGAGGGAGAAAAACTTCTTGAAGCGGTTAAAGAAGCCATTGAGATCTCGGAAAAGTCAGGAGCTCCGGTTCATATCTCTCACTTTAAAGCCGTGGCCAAGACAAATTGGGGACTCGTCAAGGACGCGTGTTCCCTGATTGAAGAGGCAAGAGCAAGGGGCATAAAAGTCACGGCTGACCAGTATCCCTATCGATTCTCGAGCGGCTATCCGTACTCGAGCCTTATCCCGAGTTCAGCATGGTTAGGAAATCAGGGTTCCGAAGAGGAAGCTGAGAATGATAGGTTGGGCTCAGATGATGTCGAGGAGGTGTTCGATCATCTGAGAGATCATCAGCTGCTCGATCTTTACAAAAAAATAACTCCTTACATCCCTCTCTCCGAACGTCATCAGCAGTTTCTCGCTGAACTCCCAAGAAAAGACCTCGTGCGGCTAGTGAGTCAGAGCCTGGTCAGCACCGGAAGTTTCAGAGGGCCGGGAAGCGCCAGGGAGAGGATGCTGTTTCTTGAGAGGATGAACGACCCGGATGAAGCTCAAAACATTCGCGAGCAGATCAAAACATACATAGACAGAAGGGCAGGCGCCGAGAATATTTTGGTGGGCATCTGTGTCGAGAAAAGACTTGAAGGGAAGTCTTTGGAGCAGGCAGCAGCCATCAAGGGAAAATCCGTAGAAGATACAGCTATTGAACTGGAGCTCATGGGAGCCAGATGCATACCGCTTCGAATGTGTGAAGAGGACATCGAATTCATTATGAAAAAAGATTATGTGGGTACCGGGAGTGATGGGACTGCGCCCTTCTATGGGATAGGACTGACTCATATTCGCTCCTATTCCACATTCCTGCATAAGATTAAAAAGTATGCCCTGGAAAGAAAGACCGCTTCTCTCTCACATATCATTCGCTCTCAAACATCCCTTCCCGCTCAGATCATGAACTGGGATGATAGAGGCTGGATAAAAGAAGGGTATAAAGCGGACATTGTCGTGCTCGACCTCGAGAATATCAAAACCCGAACCTCCATATCCAATCCTCATGTTTACAGCGAGGGAGTCAAGTACCTGTTGATCAACGGAGAGCTTGTCCTGAATAATGGGCAGTGGACAGAGGAACTTCCCGGAGAGGTTATCAAGCTGAAGGAATAAAGGAATGCTGGGGCGTTCCAATTTTAGGTTTTAAAAAGACCAACCCAACAGAGAGGTGACTTCCATGTCAGGCAAAAAGCATACAGTCATTCTGGCTTTTTTACCGGTCTTTCTTTTCCTTTTCAATCTACCGGGTTTATCCCAGGACCATCCGTATCTTCTCGATAAGGAGCTTCTTGACATCATTCAAAATGAGGTCTCAGGTGAAAGAGCCTGGGATATGATGTCCAAGATTTCCCGTTTCCACCGTATTAGAGGAGGAGGGGATGGGTCAGATTATAACCGCTGTGTAGAATTCCTGGCCAAAGAATTGAAGGCGCTCGGCATCAAAGACGTTCTCATCAAGAAGTATAAGGCAGATGGGTTTAAAAAATATTTTCTCTGGCCCTCGCTTGTAGGGTGGAGAGTCAAGGAGGCTGAGCTGTGGATGGTGAAGCCCAGAAAAAAACTCATTGCGCGTTTTTCAAACCAGGCTGTGAGTTTGATGCCCTACTCTCAGGGAGCTGAAGTCGAATCAGAAGTCATTTTTGTTGGTCAAGGAAAATCCGATTCAGATTATCAGGGGAAAAAAGTCCAAGGCAAGCTGGTTTTTGCTGTAGGCGGCAATGGATCTGCCGTTCATCGGCAGGCTGTTTTGAAAAGAGGTGCTGTGGGTGTGATTGTCGGTCCATCCGATCGAGAGGACCGTCTGGAGTTTCCTGACCTGATCGAAGTGTCCCGTCTTTCCCCAACAGGAGAGGAAAGAGCAAAAACCGGCTTTGGGTTTGCTCTTTCCAGGAGGCAGCAAAAAGAACTCCTGTCTCTGTTTGAGTCCGGAGAGAGTGTCGTGATGAGAGCCAGAGTAGATGCTGAGCTTTTTGACGGGGATATGCCTGTCCTCGAAGCGAAGATCATCGGAAAAGACTATCCTGAGCAGGAGATCATCCTGATGGGGCATCTTGACCACTACAAGCCAGGAGCGAATGATAATGCGTCCGGCTCAGCTGGTCTGTTCGAGATGGTCAGAAACATACTGGCTCTGATAGAGAAAGGGGATATTCCCCCTTTAAAAAGAACTCTTCGGTTTCTCTGGCTTCCTGAGATGCATGGTGCTGCTGCATACCTAACAGAACATCAAGACTTGAAAGAGAAGGGGATATGCGGAATGAACCTGGATATGATCGGCGAAGATTACGTTCTGTGCCGGTCGAACTTCAACTTGTTCTGCTCTCCTTACTCTGTACCAGGATACATTGATGATGTCCTTGTTAACTTTCTGCGGTGGCTTGAAGGGAGAGCGTTCTTCTCTCCAAGAGGAAGCAAACATCGCTTCAATTTCCGGGTGTGGCCCTATTCAGGAGGGTCTGACCATGTTTTGTTCAATGATTCCACATTCTCTATCCCCACTCCTATGCTCGGCCATGGGGATGTTTTTCATCATACTAACATGGATACTCCCGATAAATGCGACCCTACTGAGATGAAGAGGATAATCAGCCTGGCTCTGGCAGCCACGCTTTGTGTTGCCAATGCGGATGAGGAAGATGCTCTGGAAATCGCCTGTGAAGTCCACAGTCAAGCCCATTCGAGAATGACAACCAGGACAGAAAAATCCGTCCGGCTCCTGCATCAGTATGCATCTGATCCTCAAAGGAAGAAGGATTTTGCAGAGGTTCATGCAAATGTCTTGAATTATCCTCGTCTTCAAGCTCTGATCGAGGGGGAGAATATCCAAGAAACAAAAGAACTCTGCAGAAATAAGGTGAGTCAAGAGATGATCCATAAGCTGGCCGAAGACCTGATCAAGCAGGCCGATAGAGAAAAAGAGAAAATCGACTCTATGGTAAAGATTTTTATTCAACGGTATGGCTTGAAGTCAGAAAATTTCCGTCAAGGCAGAGAATATATGGAGGCCTCCAGGTTAAGGCCGAAACGGCTGTTCAAGGGCCCTCTTCCCTGGAATGCCATGAATGAAAGGCTTGATGCACAGAGTCTGGCCTGGTACGAGACAAACCAGGCAAAAGCCGGCGGCAACTATGGATCAAAGACATACGAGATTGTCAACCTCATGGATGGGAAAAGGACTCTCCTGGACATACGACACATTGTATCCTGTGAGTATGACGAGACTGGAGTTGAATTTGTCCTCCATTATGCCAAAGACCTGGAAAAGATAGGGTTGGTTTCGTTTGAATGAGATAAATAACTTCCATTACACGCTTGAAGTACGCTAATTAGAAAAAGTAAACACCTGGAATAGACTCGCTCCAGTCGGATTTTTCGCCATTCCCTAACCGATCTTCTTGCTAGATAGGCGAAGGATAGTGGATGAGAAAACCGTATGCTCCGGCTTTTGGATTCAAAAACACGCCTCTTTTGCCCCAGCGAGGCAAAAGAGGCTCGGTTTCAGGCTTCGCTCTCCTCTCCCTTTGGGAGAGGAACCGTGCCCGCTCCGCCTTCAAACGGTTTTTTCCATCCGAAAGCCTTCGCAGAGTATGGGCACTGATTATACTGGGGCAAAGCCTGCGCGTTTTCGATGCACTCAGCCTGATCTATAGCACATCTAGTTATCACAGTTTTGGGGATACTTCCTATAATACTTAAGTCTTCCTGAATTTTTTGTGAGTACTCCATTTCATTCGACAAAACAAAGGGATTGTGCTATTTTTTGTCTGGAATTTGTAATAGTGCGATCAGGATAATAGTTATGACTCGAAAAAGTTCCGTTAAAGTGCAGATCTGGATTTTTACAGCTTGTGTTCTCCTTTTATTTCTAAATTCGGGCATAAGGGCTCAGTCCAAGAATTTTTATTACCCCAACGTCAGGATTGAGATCCATATCGAATCAGATGGATCTTTCACAGTGGATGAATATCGGACGTATGATTTTCAGGGAAGCTTTTCCTGGGCGCTTCTGAAAATTCCTCTGCGCGTAACCCGGAAAGGATACAGCTACCGCATATCCATCGAAGATTTCAAGATCCTTGATGAGCGTGGACAGCCCATGAGAATGGAGACCTCTCAGAGGGGAGGGGAGTTTGAAGCGAAATGGTATTATGAAGCATCCAACGAGAAGCGAACCTTCCATTTCCATTATCGCTTGAGAGGCGGGATCATCTCCTATCCTGAAGTGTCAGAGCTGTACTGGCAGGTTATCGGGAGCGGATGGGACAAGCCTTCAGAATTTGTGAGTGTGATGGTCCATCTTCCTGAGCCAGTGGCCAGCCGTGAGGATATCCTGGTTTATGGACACGGGCCGCTCTCTGGGAGATCAGAGATTGTGGATAGGAAAACTACCCGTTTTATCGCTACAAACATCCAAGCCTGGCAGTTCATGGAGATCCGGATAGTGTGGCCTGCTGGTTTTGTCTCCGGCATCCCTTCGAACCGCCACACACGAGAATCCATCATGCAAGAAGAAGCTCGATTTGTGCAGGAGACGATCGAGAAAGCTCAAAGAGCTCAGGAAGCAGAAGTGCAGAGGCGTAAAAGTCAGAGTCGTCTGCTGTATATCTGGCTGGCCTGGCTGGTCGCTGGTCCATTGATCTGGCTGCCCCTGTATGTGCGGTACTGGAAAAAAGTCGGGAAAGATTATCGATTTGATGATATCCCTGAATACTACAGGGAGCTTCCCTCGGATCTTTCGCCAGCTCTTGTCGAGGTTCTTCTCCGTGAAGGCCGGGATATCACGCCCAAATCGTTCACAGCGACGCTGTTTGACCTGGCCAGACGCGGTTATATAGAGCTTGATGATAAGCTTGTGGAGAAAAGACGTCTTTTCGGGACAAAGCAGGTGTACGAGACTTCGGTCACTCTTCAGAAGGACTTTATGGATGACTCAGAATTGCTCTCTTACGAGCATGCACTCCTCCACCATCTGTTCGTGACAGTGGGAGAACAATCCCCGAAGAAAGGAGCGAAGATCCAGCTCGAAGAGCTCGAGGACTATCTCGAGAAGAAAGCCAAGGATTTTCAGAAGTGGTACAGGGAATGGATGAAATCGGTCCGGAGGGAGTCCAAGACTCTCAAGTTTATCGAACCGGCCAGCACAAAGATGCGCACAATATTCCTGGCCGCGACAATGCCTCTGGCCTTCTTCTCTGGGAACATTGTGCTCTTGGTTCTGTCCAGCATCTTGATACCAAAGATCAAGAGAAGGGGCCATCACTGGGCGCGTGAGAATGAGTTGTGGAGAGCTCTCGACAGATTTCTGGATGATTTTGCCCGGTTTAAAGATTTGCCCCCAGAGGCCTACAAGCTCTGGGAACATTATTTAGTGTTTGGCATTATTTTTGGAAGCGCAAAGAAGATCATAAAGAAACTTCCTATCATTCTCAAAGACAAGCGGGCAGTCGCACCGATCTGGTACCATGGCTTCAATAGGGTCTCCTTCATCAGCACCGGACGCATCGAAAGCATGATCAACAGCATCGAATCTATGTCTACATCTATCGTCCAGGCCAGCACCTCTGCAGCCCATTATTCCTCTGGCGGCGGAGGTGGATTTAGTGGAGGAGGTGGCGGCGGAGGCGGTGGAGGCGGTGGCACTGCCGGGTAATCAGATTGGAATATGAGGAATAATAACAGGTTGGGATAGTCTTATAGGAAAGGTGGAATAGCCATGGGAAAAGTACTGACGAGACGGGATTTTATAAAAGGAGGCACCTTTGCGGTGATGGGAGCGGCTTTGAGTCTTCCCGCACAGCAGGTGAAAAAATCAAAAGTCATTTTGATCCGCCATAAAGAGGCACTGGACGAGAATTCCAGGATCAACGGAGATGTCGTCCAGAAGATGCTGGATGAGGCAGTTATGACATTGTTTGGCCAAGATAATCCGGTTGAAGCCTTCAAGAAAATAATTCAGCCAGATGAGGTTGTGGGAATAAAAACCAATGTTTGGTCCTACCTTCCGACTCCTCCCGAGATTGAGACTGCCATCAAGCGTCGACTGATCGATGTTGGAGTGAAGGAGGAAGACATAGGTCTAGATGACCATGGAGTGAGGAAAAATCCTATATTTTTAAAGGCCACATCTTTGATCAATGTCAGGCCTCTCAGGACCCATTATTTGGCCGGAGTCAGCGGATGCATGAAGAATTACATCATGTTTGCCAAGTCTCAGCCTGCTCTTCATCCGAATAGCTGTTCAGGCTTGGGTTCTCTCTTTTCATTGCCCCAGGTCAAGGGAAAAACACGATTGAATATTCTCTGTGCTTTGACTCCCCAGTTTCACGGGCGCGGACCCCACCATTTCAGCCGGCGTTATGTTTGGGATTATGGGGGATTGATTATCGGCCAGGATCCAGTGGCTGTTGATGCGACTGGACTGAGGCTCATCATAGCCAAGCGGACCGAACAGCTCGGGAAGGACCGCGCTATCCCTCCCGTCCCGAGACATATTCGGGATGCGGATGTGAAGTATAAGCTCGGTACGAGCGATCCGGGCAAGATCGATCTGATCAAACTGGGCTGGAAAAACGATATATTGATTTAAGCTGAAAAAGG
>DAOVAM010000004.1 GCA_030671065.1 Candidatus Aminicenantota bacterium | reverse complement strand
ACTTTTTCATCACAAGATCAACGAAATAAGGTCTCGGATTGAAGAAATCATAAAGACTTTTGAGCCTGATGAGGTGGCTATAGAGAATCCTTTTTATGCCCAGAACATCAAGACCGCTATTGCTCTCGGTCAAGTCAGAGGAGCAACACTCGTGGCTGTGGCTTCCCATGACTGCTCTCTTCACGAATACTCTCCTCTGGAGATAAAAAAAGCGGTCACGGGTTACGGGCAGGCAGATAAAAACCAAGTGAGGACGATGGTGAAAACGCTCCTGAACATCAAAGATAATAAATTGGAGACAGATGCCTCAGATGCCCTGGCGACCGCCTTCTGTCATCTCAACGCAAGGCTCTTCCAGCAAAAAATAAAAGAATCACTAAGGTGAAGGAAAAGAGAGAATGATCGCCTATCTGAAAGGAAACTTGATAAAAAAGTCAACTAGTCAGGCTATCCTTGACGTGGGTGGCGTGGGTTACTGCGTCTGGATTCCCCTTTCGACTTATCTCAAACTGGGGAGCCTCCACGAAAGTATAGAGCTTTTTATTTACACTCATCTCACAGACAATTCCCTCTCCCTGTATGGATTTTCAACAGAGGAAGAGAGAGAAATTTTTCTTAAACTCATCAGTATTTCAGGAATAGGCCCAAAGCTTGGCCTGAACATCCTCTCAGGAATTGAGGCCTCAGACCTTGAAGATGCCATCAGAAAGAGTGACGTGGCCCGTATTTCTCTGATTCCAGGGATCGGAAAAAAGACTGCGCTGCGCATCGCTGTGGAGCTCCAGGAAAAACTTGAAAAAAAAGAAAGAGCGTTGGTAACCTCAGGCTTTGAGGAGAGAGAAGACTTGATTTCTGCTCTCATGAACCTCGGCTTCAAAAGAAAGGAAGTCGAAACGGTAGTGGATGAGACAATTCAATCGCTCTCGCTTGAAGCGGGCTTTGAGAAGCTTCTCAGGGATAGTCTGAAAAGGATGGCCAAGCTTTGAAAAGCGGAGAAAAAATGGAAGCTGTGCTCACCCCAGTCAAAACAAAAGAAGACCTCCTCTTCGAAGACAGCCTCAGGCCCCGAAGCTTTGAGGAATTCGTTGGACAGGAGACTGTCAAGGCCAATCTGAAAATTTTCATCGAGGCTGCCTGCAAAAGAGACGAACAGCTTGACCATGTTCTCCTCTACGGACCGCCAGGCTTGGGAAAAACCAGCCTGGCCTACCTCATCGCAAAAAAGATGGGAGTCGGAATTAAGCCCACAGCCGGTCCAGTGATCGAAAGGACTGGGGATCTTTCCGCCATCCTCTCCAACCTTCAAAGCAAAGAGATGTTGTTCATCGATGAAATCCACCGCCTCCACCCCTCAGTGGAGGAAATTATGTATGCGGCCATGGAAGATTTCTGCCTGGATCTCGTTATCGGGCAAGGACCGAGTGCCCGGAGTCACAAACTTCAGCTCAAGAAATTCACATTAGTCGGAGCCACAACGCGTGCTGGCCGTATCACTCCTCCCTTACGAGGAAGATTCGGGATCGTCCACCGTCTCGATTACTACAAGAACGAGGATCTCCAAAAGATCATCAAACGGTCAGCCTCCATCCTCAAAGTCTCCATAGACGACAAGGGAGCCGAACAGATCGCTCTGCGTTCCCGGGGAACTCCTCGAGTAGCCAACAGGCTTCTGAGAAGGGTGAGAGATTACGCCGATGTCAAAGGCACGGGAAAAATAACAGGAAAAGAAGCCACCACTTCACTGGATAAGATGGAAGTCGACTCTCTTGGCCTGGATGAAGTGGACAGGAAAATCCTGATGACCATCATCGAAAACTTCAGCGGAGGACCGGTAGGGATCAACACGATTGCCGCAGCAATAGATGAAGAAAAGGATACGATCGAGTCCATCTACGAACCGTTTTTGATGCGGATCGGCTTTCTCGAGCGCACCACGCGCGGCCGCAGAGTCAGTCAGAAGGCTTACAAGCATCTGGGCTTAGCCTCCTCCTCTTCCCCCCAGAAAAAACTCTTCAAAGACTAATGGGATCTAATCCCAATGCTTATATCTGATTTTGATTATGAGCTGCCCGAAGAGCTCATCGCTCAAAAACCTCTTCCCAAGAGAGAGCAATCCCGGATGATGGTTCTCCACCGGGAGACAGGTGAAATCATCCATTCCCACTTCACAGAGTTACCCTCTTATTTCCGGAAGGACGATATTCTTGTGCTGAATACGACAAAAGTGATCCCTGCACGAGTCTACGGAAAGAAGGAGGGAAAAGAAATCGAATTCCTTTTCCTGAAAGAATGCAAGAAAGGCCTGTGGGAGATCCTCTGCCGACCGGCAAAAAAAGTAAGGCTCGGCGATATGATAACTTTTTCTGGTGGATTTCAAGGCAAAATAGCAGGGATTGCCTCTGAGGGAAGACGAACGATACAATTTGCCTCGAGTGATATTCTTTTAAAACTGAAAAAGAGCGGTTTTGCCCCTCTTCCTCCCTACATCAAGCGCAAGTCAAAAAATTCCGGATTGAGGATGTTGGATCTGGAACGATACCAGACCGTGTTTGCTAAGAAAGAAGGAGCCATCGCCGCTCCCACAGCTGGCCTTCACTTCACCCCAAATATTCTTGATAAAATTACAGCAAAAGGTGTCAAGATTACCAGAATAACGCTCGACGTCGGGCTGGCCACTTTTCAGCCAGTTCGGGTGAAAAAAATCGAAGATCATCAAATGCTCGAAGAGAATTTCTCCATCAACTCTTCCGCCGCTGTTGCCATAAATATGGCTAATAAAGAATCAAAATATGTGACTGCCGTGGGAACGACTTCGGTCCGGACCCTGGAAAGTGCCTTTCGAGGGGGAAAAATTCATCCTGGAAAAGCCACGACTCGACTCTTTATCTATCCCGGGTACCGGTTCAAAGCTGTGGACAGGCTGCTGACTAATTTTCACCTTCCCCAATCAACCCTGTTGATGATGATATCAGCTTTTGCAGGTCTGGATTTCATCAAAAAAGCTTACAAAGAAGCTGTCCGGCAAAAATACAGGTTTTACAGCTACGGCGACTGCATGCTCATCCTTTGAGCATACAGCCTTTAAAGACTGAAGAGCTCTTCCTCAATCCTTCAGCCTGTTTCAGATCCGCCTCTTCATTTTCATGAGGGATGAATGCAGCATTGCCTTCCCTTGCCCACTTGAGGCTCATGATCCCATCCTTCATATTCCGGGCATTCTATGGAAGTCATCTGTTAAATCCAAACATCCTCTTTGACCGTTAAATCCCCGCCTGCATCCCCCGTGTTGACCGTCCCCACAGGCTCGACCAGCAGTATTCGACATTCCTTTTCTGCAAACGGTCTGTGTTCCACTCCTTTTGGCACGACAATCATTTCCCCTGTCTTCAACTCAACTTTGCCATCGCGGAAATCGATCCTCATTTCTCCATCAAGAACGATGAACGTTTCATCCGTATCCGTGTGCTCATGCCATATAAAGTGACCTTGGAATTTCCCCACTTTAAAATAGTAGTCGTTCATCTGGGCGATGACTTTCGGCGAAAAATGCTCTGCAAACTTGGACAGTTTTTCTTCAAAGTTTATAGCTGAATACTTCATTGAATCCTCCAGAATTTTTCTTGGTTAAGAGTGAAGATCCCATTCCGAAAATCACGCTGAAAAGCTCAGGAGTTACAGGGATCCGAAACCAGGGGTCACTTTTTTATTTTCTTCCATTTCTCAGACTTCCTCCAGCTGTACTGTAAAATGTCTCAAAAGCGGGGCCTGAGAAACAATTTTTAATCCCTTGATCTTCTCGCGGTTTGTGTAGAGTTTCTCGAGTGCGTCAGCCACATAGTGAATGTGGGATACTGTGTACACTCTCCGGGGGATGGCCAAGCGAACCAACTCCAACTCTGGGAAAATTTCCCTCTTTCCTTTCTCATCCTTCTTGGCAAACATCACCCCCCCGATCTCCACGGCTCTGATCCCCGACTCGCGAAAAAGAGCCACGGTGAGAGCCCAACCCGGATACTGGTCACGAGAGATATGAGGGAGGAATTTATCCGCCAGGATGTACACGGCGTGGCCGCCCACAGGTTTATAGATAGGAATCCCAACATCATCCAGGAGCTTCCCCAGATAATGAACCTGGGCAATCCGGTGTTCCAGAAAATCCTCTTCTAGAATCTCCTCCAGCCCTCTTGAGATGGCTTCCAGGTCTCTACCCGCTAATCCGCCGTAGGTCGGAAAACCCTCATTGATGATGAGGAGTTTTTTCAACTTTCCGGCCAGATTATCGTCATTCAGAGTCACAAAACCTCCGATGTTCACAAGAGCATCCTTTTTGGCGCTCATGGTGGCTCCCTCTGCGAAGGAAAATATTTCCCTGGCAATATCGAGAATGGATTTTTCATCGAATCCCTTTTCTCTTTTTTTTATAAAATAGGCATTCTCCGCAAACCGACAGGCATCAAAATAAAAGGGAATACCGTGATTCCGGCAGATTCCGCTCACTTCCTTGATATTCTCCAGAGAAACAGGCTGGCCTCCCCCGCTGTTGTTGGTTATGGTCATCATGACCAGAGAAATCTTCTCCGTTCCCTTTTCCTGGATAAACTTTTCGAGTTTTTCTGTGTCTATGTTGCCTTTGAAGGGATGGTCAGAAACTGGATCATAGGCGTCCTCCACAGCAAGGTTCACTGCATGAGCCCCTCTCACTTCCACGTTGGCTCGAGTTGTGTCAAAATGAATGTTATTGGGAACATAATTCCCCTCTTTGACCAGGGCTTCGAACAGAATCCTCTCAGCCGCCCTTCCCTGGTGAGTCGGGATGACATGAGAAAACCCAAAAATTTCCTTAACGGAGTTTTCCAGATGAAAAAAGTTCCTCGATCCGGCATAAGACTCGTCCCCCAGCATCATTCCTGCCCATTGATTATCGCTCATGGCTGAGGTCCCGCTGTCTGTGAGAAGGTCGATGGTCACTTTTTCCGCAGGGATATTGAAAACATTCAATCCGGCTTTGCGAAGAACCTCATCTCTCTCTTCTCGTGAAGTCTTGCGAGTGGGCTCGACAACCTTTATCCGAAACGGTTCCACCGGCATTTTTATCTCAGCCATTTTTTCCTCCCTGATGGCATGGTGTTCCTCTAATCCTTAAGATTCCAGAGGAAAGATTAAAAAGAAACAAGCTTCCTGAACTGGTCAAAGCGATCCTGTATCTCCTTCATCGTCAGAGTGTTAAAACGGTTGATCCCAAAGTCTTCGATCACAAAAGAGGCTAGCACGCTTCCATAAACGGCCGCCCTGCGGATTTCTGATTGGTCATCGAAGGAATTCATTTTGTCAAGATAACCCAGAAATCCTCCAGCAAAACTATCCCCTGCGCCGGTCGGATCGATAACCTCTTCACACGGGTGTGCGGGAACTCCGAAGACAAAATCTTTCCCCAACACAAGTGCTCCGTGTTCCCCTTTCTTGATAACGACAAAGGAAGGCCCTCTGTCCAGAATTTTTTTCCCTGCTTTGATCAGGTTTTTCTCTCCGATCAACAGTCTGACCTCTTCATCATTGGCAAAATAGAGGTCAACTTTTTCCAAAACTTTCAGCAGGGAGTCACGCTTCTGATTGATCCAGAGATTAATGGTATCCATGGCAATAAGCCTGGGCTGCAAGACTTGAGTCAGGATCTCATCCTGTTGGTCTGGATCAATATTCGCCAGGAAAACCGTTTCATCTTTTTTGTAGTCAGGAGGAAGCTGCGGCCTGAAATCCTCATAGACATTCGGCTCCGTCTTAATGGTTGTCCTCTTGTTGGGATCCTCCCCATAGTGTCCTTCCCAGAAAAAGGACTTTCCTGGACGAACTTCCAATCCCTTGAGGTCGATTTTTTTGCCCTTGAGAAATTCAATCGTCTCATCAGGAAAATCTTCCCCGACAACTCCCACAATCTTAGACTGTGTGAAAAAACTCGCAGCCAAGGAACAATATGTGCCTGATCCTCCTATGATCCTTTCCTTCCTGCCGAAGGGTGTCTCGATAGTGTCAAAAGCCAAGGAGCCAATTATAACCAGGCTCATGTTGTTATCCACTCATACGATTGAATTTTAGTCATCTTCTGAAGATCAACCTCAGTTTTCTATCTTGCCCACAAACATCCTCCACCGTGGATTCGGATAATGATATATAACTTAAGGATTAACAAGTCAAGTTGAGTTCACGTTTCTCTGACAGCATTGTCGGATTTTTCTTATCTAAAAAGAATTCCTTCCCTCTTTTTTTCGAAAGAAAAAAGGAGACAGGTCTTTATACTTAGTAACTTGGCAACACTTTTAGTCATGATATTGAAGATAAAAGTGTCATTGCGAGCGCAGTGTGGCAATCTCATAAGAAAGATGCATTTTTATCTTAAGGGATTGCCACGTCGCTATGCTCCTCGCAATGACACTTACTTCTTATGAAATTGATTCACTCTGTTCGCAATGACAGCATTAATATGTTACCGAATTATCGAGCGAGCACAACAAAACCTTTATCCTTTGATTTTTCGCCAAGAAAAGATTATTCTAAGGAGCGAAAGAGAAGAATATGACCGAGAAACCGGATACAAAAGCGCTCATCGAGGTGCTCAGCCACGCAAATCATGTCGTTGTCTCGACAGGCGCTGGAATCTCGGCTGAATCTGGAATCCCCACGTTCCGGGGGAAAGAGGGATTATGGAAAAAATACCGTGCAGAAGAGCTGGCCACCCCCACAGCTTTTGCCCAGAATCCAAATCTTGTCTGGGAATTTTACGAATGGCGACGTGGGATCATTGCTGAAAAAGAACCCAATCCTGGCCATAAGGTTCTCGCACGATGGGAGAATATTTTTCCTGCTTACTCCTTGATCACCCAGAACATTGATGGTTTTCACCAGAAAGCCGGATCGAAGAATGTCTTAGAGCTCCACGGCAACATCTGGAAACTCAGATGCACTGAAGAAGGAACGATAACGGAAAATCACGAGACACCCTTGAAAAAGAGTCCTCCCCTCTGCCCAGATTGCGGAGCTCTCTTGAGGCCTCATGTTGTGTGGTTCGGCGAATCCCTTTCCCCAACAGTCCTCCAAAAGGCCTTTCAGCTGAGTTCAGAATGTAACGTGATATTTGTTGTCGGAACCTCAGCGTTCGTCCAGCCAGCCGCATCGCTCCCTCTTGCCGCGGCTGAAGCGGGCGCAAAGATAGTGGAGATCAATCCGGACCCGACTCCACTGACACCATACGCTGATTTCTCGTTCAGAGAAAAAGCAGGTCAGATCCTGCCTTTAATAGATGAAGAGTTAAAAAAGACGCTTCGAACAAAAAAGGAATGACTTCAGATGAAATATATCTATTTTGACGCTTCAGCTGGCCTGAGTGGCGATATGATACTGGGCGCTCTCCTTGATTTGGGAGTATCGCCCTCGCATTTCAAGGAAAAGATGGCAGGATTGAAGCTCCCTGTGGACATCCAGGTGAAGGAAACGAAGAGAACATCGCTTCGGGCATTGAAAGTGGATGTTCTGGTTAAAAAACACAAAGCTGGTACCCGGAAGTGGTCAGATGTTGAAACACTCATCAAGAAGAGTCCTTTTTCTCCTCCCATCAAAAAGAATTCTTTAGCCATCTTCAAGAAACTCTTCCAGGCCGAAGCAAAGGTTCATGGACGTAAATTCCAGGAAGCTCATCTCCACGAAGCCGGAGCGGACGATGCGATCGTGGATGTAGTGGGTTGCTGTTTTCTGGCAGATGCCCTAAATGTCGACGACTTCTATTCATCCCCCTTGAATCTGGGTCAAGGATGGGTTAAGACTTCCCATGGCAGATTGCCTGTACCTCCGCCCGCAGTGGCTGAATTACTGAAGAACGTACCGGTCTATTCTAAACATGTCAAAGTGGAGCTCGTCACACCGACAGGGGCGGCGATCGTCTCCACACTCGTTCGCACATTCATTCCCTTCCCTGAAATCTCCTACGAAAAAGTTGGCTGCGGAGCCGGGGAGAAAAATTTTCGTGACTTTCCAAACATCCTGCGCGCTTTTTATGGGGACAAGAAAGAATTCAAGGCTGATAAAAAAGTCTACATCATAGAAGCGAATATCGATGATTCCACCCCTCAGGTTTTAGCCTCTTTCTTCGACAGGGCATTCTCCCTCGGAGCTTTGGATGTGTTCCTCACGCCTATTTTGATGAAAAAAAACAGGCTGGCCACAAAATTGACCGTCCTGGCAGAGATTGATAAAATAGAAGCTCTGATCAGTGCAGTATTCAGAGAGACAAGTTCCATCGGTGTAAGATACTTTCCGGTAGAACGGCGGGTACTGGAAAGGACGATGAAGAAGCTCCGCGTGTACGGCGAAGACGTCTCAGTCAAAATCTCTTCCCTCGAAGGAACAGTCGTCAACATCCAACCTGAATTTACGGATTGTCTGAAGCTGGCAAAAAAGAGCGATCGTCCCGTGAAAGAAATCATCCAGCTCGCCATAAAGGAATTTTACCTTACGCGTAAAGACAAAAAGGAATAGAATGAACCTTCTACACTAAATTTAAGGATAATCCTGACAATGCCTGCAAAAACCAAGACGAATAAAACAGATGTCGAGAAGATTGAAAAAGGAGTTAAACTCATTCTGGAAGGAGTGGGCGAAGATCCCAAACGCCCAGGACTCAAGGATACGCCTCGCAGAGTCGCAAACATGTTCTCTGAAATACTGGGAGGTGTGAACGAGAATCCGGCCCGGCATCTGCGAGTGATCCAGGGTGAAAAGCATGATGAGATGGTCCTCATCAAGAATATTCCTCTTTATTCGATGTGCGAGCACCACCTCCTTCCCTTTGCCGGAGTCGCTCATATTGCCTATATCCCAAAAGGCGGCAGAATCGTAGGCCTGAGCAAGATTGCCAGGGTCGTTGATAATCTCTCCCGAAGACTTCAAGTCCAGGAAAGGCTCACCAAACAGATTGCCGACCTCATCATGGAACACCTCAAGCCTTTGGGCGTGATGGTTGTCATCGAAGCTGAGCACATGTGCATGTCCATGAGAGGAGCGAAAAAACCCAAATCTCTGACAATCACATCAGCCCTAAGAGGCTCCTTCCGCACGCACAACGCAACGCGCGCAGAAGCCATGACGTTGATCAGAGGAGGTATGTTCGGTGGAAAAGAAGTCTAAGACCACTTTTTACATCACAACGCCCATCTATTACGTGAATGATGTCCCTCATATTGGGCATGCTTACACAACGATCATTGCTGACGCCATAAGCCGATTCAAGAAACTTTCGGGAAACGACGTCTTCTTCCTGACAGGAACGGATGAGCATGGGCAAAAAGTGGAAAAAGCGGCTAAGGAAAAGGGATTGAAACCGATAGAACTGGCTGACAAGATGGTGGTGAGGTTTAAGGATCTCTGGAAAGCTCTGAATATATCCTATGACTCTTTTATACGAACCACACAATCCGTCCATGAACAAAGTGTCCAGAAGATCTTCCTAGAGTTAAAGGATAAAGGAGACATTTTCAAAGGAACCTATAAGGGATGGTACTGCGTTTCGGATGAAAATTTTCTCCCAGAGGATGTTCCCCTCGAGGGGGCAGGACACAAAATCTGTCCGGACTGCGGGAAGGAAGCCGGCATTGTCTCTGAAGAATGCTATTTCTTCAAACTCTCCGCTTATGAGAAGCCCCTTTTGGATTTCTATGCGAAAAATCCCACATTCGTCCGGCCTCCCAGCCGGATGAACGAAGTGGTCAGCTTTGTCAAACAGGGCCTGAAAGATTTAAGCATTACCCGGACTTCTGTCGAGTGGGGAATCCCTGTCCCGGATGATGCCGGTCACACAATCTATGTCTGGTTTGACGCTCTCCACAACTACTTGACAGGCATCGGCTATGATTGGGATATATCCCATTTTCAAAAATTCTGGCCGGCCAATATTCATCTTATCGGCAAGGATATCCTCAGGTTTCATGCCATTTTCTGGCCTGCCTTCCTGATGGCCGCAGGATTCCCCCTTCCTCAAACAGTGTTCGGCCATGGCTGGTGGCTCAAAGATAAAGCGAAAATGTCCAAATCCAAAGGAAACGTCCTCGATCCGCATATCATCCTTGAAACTTTTGGAGAAGATCCTCTCCGATACTTCTTACTTCGCGAAATTCCGATCGGACTTGACGGCAACTTCTCCCATGAAGGATTTATCCACCGCGTCAATTCGGACTTGGCCAATGACCTCGGAAACCTCGTCCAGAGAACTCTCACCATGATCCATAACTATTTCGGCGGAAAAATCGAAGAGATGGATAAAGAAGATAAAGCAGATAAAAAACTCCGGGAGGAATTCGATAATTCGAGGAAAAAAATACTCGAATTCTATGAAGACTATGCCCTGAACAGAGCGCTGGAGGAGATTTGGTTTTTCATCAACATCGTGAATAAATATTTAGCAGATAACGAGCCCTGGAAGGTAGCCAAGGATGATTCCCAGAAGAAGAAGCTTGGAAGAATCCTTTATCAGGCTGCCGCTGCCCTTAGGGTAATAAGTTATTTCCTCTTTCCCGTCATGCCTGAATCATCGAAGAAAATCTGGGATTTTCTCGGAGAAGAAAAACCGATTGAGGATGAGCCTCTCTCAGGATTGAAGTTTGAAAACCTCAAGCTGGGTCAAGTCATTAAAAAACCAAAACCTCTCTTCCCGAGAGTGGACCTGAAGGAATTTTTAAAGGAGGAGGACGCCCGGCAAGCTCCACAAAAAAAGGAGGACAAAATGGATATGATCACTTTTGATGAATTTAAGAAAATGGACCTTAGAGTCGGAGAAATTCTCAAGGCCGAGAGAGTGGAAGGAACGGATAAACTGCTCAAGATGGAAGTTGACATCGGAACTGAAAAAAGGACGATGGTGGCAGGAGTGGCGGATGTCTACTCCCCAGAGGAACTCGAAGGCAAAAAGTTCATCGTTATCGTGAACTTGAAGCCTGCGGTTATCCGAGGAATCGAGTCTCAGGGAATGCTCCTGGCTGCAGAAGTCGAAGGGAAAGCCACTATACCCTTTTTCGATAAGGATATTCTCACCGGGGCCAAAGTTCGGTAATCTTCTTTCTTCCCCTCCCTTTGATGAAGCAACAACAGAAAGGGGCCGCATCTCAACATTTAATGAAAAACACCATGAATGACTACCGGATAAATCCGTCAGGGAGAAGAAAATGAAAAAAATGGAGAGAAGGAATTTTTTCAAGGCGCTCCTTGGAGGGGCTGCAAGCATGGGTTTTATCCATCCCTCGAGAAAATCCAGGATTTTTCCGGAAGTACTGCTCAACACGCCCAATGAAACAGGTGTTCTTGTTCAAATCCTTGGAACTGCCCAGGATGGAGGGCTCCCCCAAATAGGATGCTACTGCAAGAATTGCCTGCGCGCAAGAAAAAATGCCCGGTATTCTCGTCTCATCTCATCGCTAGCCCTTCTCGATTTGCAAGAAAAAAAATATTTTCTACTGGATGCCACCCCCGATATCCGGCTTCAATCGGATATGATCCTGGACCGATTGATGGTTGAAAAACGAGGCAAAAAAAACGCGCCCCATGCTATCCTATTGACGCATGCTCATATCGGACATTACACGGGTCTGATGTTTTATGGCTATGAGGCCATGTCGACGCAAAGACTCCCCGTGCACTGCACTTCTCGAATGGGACGCTTTTTATCTGAAAACGGCCCCTGGAACCAGCTTATCCGACTGAAAAACATATCTCTTCACACTCTGCTTCCAGGAAAAGAATTTTCACTAACACCAAGAATCTCTCTTACTCCATTCCTGGTCCCACACCGTGATGAATACTCTGACACTCTCGGATTCAGAATCTCAGGAGAAAAAAGGAAACTTCTTTATATCCCAGACATCCAGAGCTGGAAAGCCTGGAATCGCTCGATAGTGGAGGAAACCGAGAGAGTCGATGTCGCACTCTTAGATGGAACTTTTTACAGTTCAGAAGAGCTTCCCGGACGGGACATCTCCAAAATCGGACATCCGACGATCAAAACAAGCCTCAAAACACTCGGAAGAGTGGCCAAAAAAGGAAAGACACAGATCTATTTCACTCATTTGAACCACACCAACCTTGCCCTTGACCCGGAGGGAGACGCCAGGAAAGAAATCACGGACAGGGGTTTCAGACTGGCTTCAGATGGGAAGGAGTTTTTTCTCTAAGATTTTGAGTCACCTTTGAGATATTTTTCAAAATCTGAGAGAGGAACTGCGCCTTCTCTGAGAATTTTTGGCCTTGGAGAGCTGAGATCCACCACAGTCGAAGGCAGAATGCCTCCGGTTTTTCCTCCATCCACGATGAGATCGATTCTTCCACAGAAGATATCTTTAATCCTGTGCGGATCATCGATCTCATTCTCCCCTGAAATATTGGCGCTCGTGGCTGTTATGGGGAAGGCCACATCATCGATCAATCGCTGAAGCCATAAAATGTCTGGCAGGCGGATTCCCACTGACTCTCCTGGACCAATCATCTCCTTCGGCAGATCAGAAGATGCCTTCAAAATCAGAGTCAATGGTCCCGGCCAGAACTTCTCCGTCAATACCCAGAAAAGGGAAGGAATCTCATCCGCAAGGCTCTGGATCATACTCTTATCAGATATGAGCACGGATAAAGGCTTGGATAACTTTCTTCCTTTCAGCTGGAAAATTCTCTGAATGGCACTTTTCGCAAATCAGTTGGCTCCCAATCCATAGACAGTATCTGTCGGAAAGGCCATAACGCCCTCTCCCTGCAGGACTCCAGCGATCATTCTTATTTTATCCGCTTCTATTCGATGCGGATCTATCTTTAAGATCTTTGTATTGACAGTCATTTCTCAATCTATAGTAAAAGGAAGACAGAAAAGTGTAAAGAATAAATCGACAAAAGTTGCAAAAAATTCCAAAATATTGAGAAGAATCTGAGTAAATACAGGGGTCGCATCTCAACATTTGACATTTCAAAAAAAAGAATCAATCAGAGTCAGACCTTATTAAGGAGAGACTGGGAAATAAATGATGAAAAAATTCCTCTTTTTAGCAGCTAGACTTAATCATAGACTGGAAGAAATGTCGAATGTTGAGATGCGACCCCAAATATTGCTTTAAGCCTCTTAAAGCTTGACTATTCTGGCTATCTGATTTATAAACAACTCTCTAATAATGAAAAAAAGGGCTTTAAAGAGGACAGTTGACCTTTTTTTGGACACAAAAAAAGTAAAGTCCCCCCTTAAATGCCATTTGGCATAACTTTTGCATAATGTCTGATGCGAGGTGAAATGAAATGAAAAAAAGCATGATTGTGTTTTTAGCGCTTATCCTTTTGACTCCGAGTGTGGCTTTATCTGGGATCATCACATTTAAGATCGCATTCTTCATCCCTCAGGCACAAAGTGACCTATGGGAGATCGAATTCGAAAACCTGGACTTTGAAAAGTCCGACTTCTACTCCTCAAACTTCGGTTTTTCCTATGAATACTTTGTCACGAAACAGCTGAGCTTCACACTCGGTTTTGATCCGCAGTACAAGAACAAAAGCGGAAACTACATTGGCTATATCGGATATCAAGATCTATATGTTCTTGAATTGGATAATTTTTTTGATTTTGCCTTTCCAGATGATTATACCAACGAAGATTTCATCCCAGGACATAACTTTAGAGTTTCGATCACTCCAATCCAGTTTTCATTGAAGCTTTATCCAATGGGAAGACAAGGGAAAATCATGCCTTATATCGGAGGAGGAGTCGGTTTATACATCTGGTATGTCAGGATCCAGGGTGACGTGATCGATTTTGAGGATGAATGGTACTACAACGAGGTAACTGGTGTTATCCATTCCTCTAATCCAGTTCCAGGCGAGGATATCTCAATCTACCCTGACTATTTCGATAATTGGCAAGAAACAACTCGATTCACCGTAGGGTATCATGCGTTTGCCGGTTTGATGTTCCCTGTCGCGCAAAGATTCACTATTGAGGCGGAATTCAAATACAATTATGCTCATGGAAAATTCAAAGAAGGAGACGATGCGACGTTTGAAGGCTTTGAGCCTTTTGACCTGAGCAGCTACCAGTTCTCTTTAGGCTTAAATTACTGGTTTTAAAAACAAAAGGATTGCACTCTAATAGGAATGGAGCTTTCCTCTCAACACGATTAAGGTGTCCATCCTCCAGGCATGAAAAGAGGAAGTATCTCCTCGGTTTTAAGCCTTTTCAAGAGTTTCTATACAACCTAAAATCCATTATAAGAGACGATCTCATCAAGCCTTTTCCGGCCTCGATACGGGGGAGTTTCATCCGGATAGCCCAGCGGGGTTAGGGCAAGTACCCTGACATTCTCGGGAATATTCAGTATGGATTTAACCTCAGTCTCCTCGAACGAGCCAATCCAGCATGTCCCCAAACCTTCTTCAGCAGCCTGGAGGATAAGATGTTCAAGAGCTATCGTGACATCCACTGGCCAGGATTTCATATAACGTCCCATACTAGAGTAACTGTCATCGGGAAAGCCGCAGCCCACAATGATTATAGGAGCCTCAGCCATAAAAAACTGCTCTGCAGAAGCCCGGGCTAACTTTTCCTTCAATTCCTTATCCTGGACGATTATGAACTTCCAGGGCTGGTAATTCTTACCGGAAGGGGCCAGGCGCGCGGCTTCAAGCACCCGTTGAAGAACATCTTCAGGAATGCTGTCCCCTTTGTATTTTCGCAGGCTCCGTCTTTTTTGGATCACTTCTAAAACACTCATTTTTCCTCCATTTCGATGCTTTCCTCTCTGGGTCTAAATTTTTCAATACACGCTAAACACTCACTCGCTTCATCCTGCTTATTCCTATTCCTGTATCCCTTGGTCAAGATCTGGTACTTCTTCACCAACTCCTGCTTGACTAGCCGCTTTTGTCGAGGTGTCAGGTCCAGATGCAGGGCTTTCTCCAAAACTTTAACTCTGAATCGGTCCATTCCCCAGTATTTCCTTGAAAGCTGGTCTGCATGGCCTCCTCGTTTAATGATCAGCGCTCGAGGAAGCAAATAGATAGGATATTTCGCAGCTATCCGGATGCCAAGGTCATAATCCTCGCAGGCGGGTAATTCCTCATCAAACCTTCCTATCTCTCCAAAAACCTCTTTCCTGAACAACGCCGAAGAGAGGCTCAAAAGGCAAAGGGGTAAAACTTTATCGAAGATCCATCCTGAATACTTCTTATGTTTTTTCTTGGGATTCACGAACACTCCATGTCTTATCCATGTCTCCTCGGTGTAACACACTTTCGCGTTGGAAAAAGCTTTCAAGAAGCTCATCTGAATGCCTATTTTTTCGTTTTCCCAAAGGTCATCTGAGTCTAAGAATGAAATGAAATCTCCCTGGGCAAGGCTGAGCCCCCTGTTTCTGGCCGCGCTGACTCCTCTGTTCGGCTGGAAATGATATTTCACTCTCTTCCCGAAGGAACGAACGACTTTTTTAGTATTATCCGTTGAACCATCATCAACCACAATAAGCTCGAAGCATGAAGAGCCCTTCCGTGCGAAGTAATCCTGATTCTGTACAGACTGGATGGCTTCTCCCAAAAGGGACGCTCGGTTGTAGGTGGGGATGATCACACTTATCATGGGGTAAAGAAAAACGCCACTCATGAAGTCCTGGAGATTGTGACTCTTCCGGTCTTGTCAAAGGGGATTTTGACTCTCCCCCATACTGTCTTCGCCTCAATCTCGCCTTCAAATCGGGAGAGGGAAGAAGTTCTCTGGAGCATCGTGTACACTTCTTTTCCCACCTCGAAAAAATTTATGAGCACGGGAAAAGTAAAAGATTTTTCTCCGCGGCTGACAATGTCTAGCTCTTCACTCGAAACTTTTTCACTGATCAGATTACTCCTCAGATAGGACCTATAATTGATTCTCTCTACAAGCAGATCAAAGATATTGGGATTGATGATACTCACCTCGAAGGTCACATCCGCTCCTCCGATGGTCAGGGTATTCACTTGAAGGGAAAGGAATTGAATCTCAGGACTTTTAAAGATTGGGAACTCTCCTGAAAAGCTAAAAGAAAGTCTTCCTCTCTCTTTTTTTGCATCAGAGAAGCTCATGGTTCCAGTCCAATTTCCTTCAGCATGATCTTCTTTCTCCATCCCTTCGATGAGCCGGAAAAGATGAGCATACGTAATCTTTATGGGAAAGGAAAGAAGCGTGTTCTTTCTGGGTTCTATTTTTATTTTATTCTTCAGCGGCCTTTGCAGGTGAAAGTATTCCTCCTGATTGACTAGAAAGCGGTAATCGTAGCTGGAAAGATAGTACTCCGAAGAGGAAGAATTCGATATTTGAACATAAAAAACATAGGAGAGCCCGGCCATGCTGAAGTCTTTGATCCTTGTTTCCGTCACAGATATTTTGATGTCATCTTTGAGTGACTTTGACATAACAAGGCCTGAAAAAATACAGAAAAACACGAGGAACACGCTGGTCGTTTTCATCCTTTCCACTTTTCTTCTCAGAAACATAAAGGATACACCAACACGCCCAAGAGAACAACCCTCCAAATTTCTGTAAAAAAAGTTTGAATCAAAGACGAGACTGCCTTTATAATAAGATAGAAAAAAGGCACAAGAAACTCTATCGGAGGAATATTCTCATTCAGGACCATATGAAAAAATTGCACGCTGAATTTGATGAAAAAGGATTCTTCATCCAGCACTTTGGTGGAGAAGTCTATGCAGTCGGGGGATATGTTCGCGACCTCATCAGAGAAAAGCCAACCCAGGAGGTCGATATCCTCATCACCAGACACAGCGTTGATGATATCATAAAAAAAATCAAACCATTCGGAAAGGTCGACCTCGTCGGAAAAAGCTTTGGAGTGATCAAGCTCACCATCAACAAAAAAACATATGACATTGCTCTTCCGAGGAAGGACAAGCCAAAAGGAACAGGGATCAAAAGACACAGGGATTTTATCATTTCGGCTGATCCCGACCTTCCGCTCGAAAAAGACCTGGAAAGACGGGATTTCCGCTGCAACAGTATGGCATTAAGACTCACAGATAGCCGCCTGATCGATCCGTTCGGGGGAAAAGAGGATACCAAAAACAAAACCATAAGACTAACGAATCCCGAAGCTTTCCCTGATGATCCTCTTCGAGTACTCCGCGCAGCTCGCTTTGCATCTGTTCTTGAATTCTCGATCGACAAAGAAATCTACAACGTATCCAGAGAAATAGATTTATCCGGGCTCAGCGTTGAGCGAGTGAATGAGGAAATATTCAAAATCCTTCTTCGCTCACCTCTTCCTTCAGTCGGCCTTGAAGGATTATTCAAGCTCGGAGTGCTTCGGCAGCTGTTTCCCGAGCTCTACAACCTGACCCTCTCTATCCAGGATTCTCTCTTCCATCCTGAGAAAGACGAGTACGGTCACCATACTGTCTGGCACCACACAAAGCTCACAGTGGATCAAGCGAAAAGACTGACCGCGCTCAAAAAAATCCTCCCAGAAAAAAAACTCGCTCTCCTTCTCGCAGCCCTTTATCACGACGTGGGCAAACCTTCAACAGCTGTATGGGAATTCAAAAAGGGAAGAATGGTTATCACTAACAACGGCCACGATGTCCTCAGCGAGAAAATCACGAAGAAGATCTTCAACCGGTTCAGGATTTTTTCTTTCAATGGATTCAACTTGAGGAAAACAGTTCTTTCTCTCATTCGGTGCCACCATCGGGCATCTGAATTGTGGCAGAACAGGGATGTCGTTACCAAAAAAGCCTTTAACAGACTCGCTGCAGAGATAAACGGAGAGATCGAGCTTCTCGCATACCTCGATGCGGCTGACCGGGCAGGAAGAGAGGAAATCCCGATCTCAGGATTGGACAGGGAGGCCAGATGGTTTCTCAATACATTCAAGGAACTCAATGTCACCAAAGAGACTATCCAACCGATGATCATGGGCAGAGATTTGATGAAAATGGGTGTCGCTCCGGGTCCGGAGATGGGAAAAATCCTCAAAACACTCTACCAGCACCAGCTCGATAATGAGTTTGAGACAAAAAATCAAGGTCTACGGATGGCCAAAAAAATCATTGAAGGGAAGCTCTCATGAAGGTGCTTGTGACGGGTGGAGCAGGCTACATAGGATCTCATACTGTTAAAGAGCTCCTCAAGGAAGGATATGAAGTCATCATCTTTGATAATTTTTCGACAGGAAAAAGAGAACTGCTCGTGGGAGGTAGCCTAATTGAGGGTGACTTGATGGACAAGGACTCCATCAAGGACGCATTCAGGTCTGGGGACATCCAAGCCGTCCTGCACTTTGCCTCTCTTATCCAGGTTGGCGAATCCTATGCAGATCCTCGTAAATACTACACTCATAACCTGACCAGCAGTCTAAACCTCCTGGATGCTCTACTTGAAGCCAAAGTTAAAGCGTTCATCTTTTCCTCGAGTGCAGCCGTGTACGGGATCCCCCTTCAGATACCGATTCCGGAAAATCACCCCTTGAATCCAGTCAATCCCTACGGGCAAACAAAAGCTTTTGTCGAAAATATCCTTGAAGATTACGAAAGGGCCTACGGGCTAAAATTCATTTCTCTCCGTTATTTCAACGCAGCTGGCGCCGATCCGGATGGACTCCTGGGAGAAATGCACGAGCCGGAAACTCATCTCATCCCCAACATTCTTCTTTTCCTTCTCGGGGAAAAAAAGGGCTTCGACCTCTACGGAACAGATTTCCCCACAGAAGACGGAACAGCCGTCAGGGATTACATCCACGTCACAGACCTAGCCAAGGCACATGTTCTTGCTCTCCATAAGCTACTCGAGTCTTCCCGGAGTGAATTCATCAATCTCGGGACAAACAAAGGGTACTCTGTCCAGGAAATCATAAAAAAAATTGAGAAAATCACAGGACAAAGAGTGGAATATAAAGAAAAGCCAAAGCGGAAAGGAGATGTCCCTGTGCTCCTGTCCTCCAAGGTTAAGGCCGAGAAAATCCTCGGTTGGACGCTTTCTCATTCGGATATAGAGACCATCATACAGACAGCCTGGAACTGGCATCAAAAAACACTGAATAAATGATAGGGGGTTGTTCCCCATTTTTTCTTCCTCATCGCTACCCCTCTTTTCGGGTGAAAAAAATCACTCCGTAAATCATCCCTAAAGGCGATTTACCTCAATACTGGAGTTTGTGTATCTTAGGGTATCATGGAGTCATTTGACTCTGTTACATCTAAAATGTTATAAATTTCCCATATAGGTATAAATTGAGAAAACAAAAAATTCTTTGCCTGGTTGTCTTTGTCTTAGCATTCACACTGTTTTGGAGTTGTTCCATTTTCCATAAGAAGCCAGATAAAACGCAAATCATCCCCCCCCCAACTCCAAACAAGATCCAGGCTTCGGAGCCGATTGAAGCAGAAAAGAAGGAACAAACACTCGAGGAGGAAATAAGTCAGATGGATAAAGGATCCCTTCTCAAAGAGGACACCTCCAGCCAAAAGGGAGAGCAAGAGACTGTTGAGAAGGAAAACGATCCTCTCATGATTCTCGATGATGCCCTGTATTCGTACCAGGATGCCCAGCTTGCCTGGGACAAGGGGGATCTCGACACAGCCCTGGCTGCTCTAGACGAGGCGTTCAACCTCATCCTGAAACTCCATCTTCCCCCGGATGATCCTCTCATCCAGGAAAAAAACGAGCTCAGACTCATGATCGCACAGAGAATACAGGGGATCTATGCTTCTCAGGAAACAGCTGTTGGGGACAATCATCAATCCATCCCCATTGAGGAAAACAAATACGTCCAGAGAGAGATCAAATTATTCCAGAATGCTGAGAAAAAAGTATTCGAAACAGGTTACAGACGTTCTGGCCGCTACCGAAAGATGATTCTGGAAGAGTTGAAAAAAGAAGGTCTCCCTGAAGAGCTGTCCTGGGTACCGATGATCGAGAGCTGGTTTAACACGAGAGCCTACTCTCGTGCCGCCGCTCTGGGGCTCTGGCAGTTCATCGCCTCCACAGGAAACAGGTTTGGATTGAAACGGAATCTCCATATCGACGAACGCATGGATCCCATTAAATCAACCCGGGCAGCCATCAAATACCTGACCGAGCTCCATTCTCATTTCGGGGACTGGACCACTGCTCTTGCGGCTTACAACTGCGGTGAGTACAGAGTCAAAAGAGTGATCCGTTCCCAGCGGTTGAATTACCTCGACAATTTCTGGGATCTTTTTGAAAAGCTGCCTCGTGAAACGGCACGTTTCGTTCCTCGTTTTATCGCCACTCTTCTCATCATCAACAATCCTGAAAAGTACGGCTTCGATTTCCCGACTCCCGACCCGCCTCTGGAGTATGAGATTATCTCTGTGAACAGACCCGTGAGGCTTTCATCCCTCTCAAAGGTTCTGGGATTAGGGGCTGAGGACCTGAGCTCACTCAATCCGGAGCTCCGGCATAAAGCTACCCCTGAAAACGAATATTTGCTCAAAATTCCTGTAGGTTTGAGCGAGCATATACTTGCTTCGGTAGATGCACTACCTCGTTATATTCCTGAAGCAGCCAGCTACATAACACACTATGTGCGCCGGGGAGAGACACTCTCAGAGATTGCCGAGCGCTACAGGACGAACGTTAGAGCTATTGCGAGGTTGACTGGTCTGCGGAGCGTCAATTTTATCAGACCTGGACAGAGGCTTAAGATTCCAATTCGAGGCGGATCAAGCCAATACTCCTCTCCACCTCCACTCATCAAGGAAGGGGAAAAACTCATCTACGTTGTCCGGCGGGGAGATTCTCTGTACAAAATCGCCGGTGCCTACAACACTTCCATTCAAAAAATAAAGGACGACAACAATCTCACAAACAATAATCTGGATGTCGGCCAAAAAATAGTCATCCAGTCTGGCAAACCAGAAGGGGCTCTCAATTATACTGTCAAGTCCGGGGATACTCCTTTTGAGATCGCACGCGAGTATGGAATGAATCTCAACACGTTCCTCCAGATCAATGGCCTTAGCCAAAGATCGAAGATCTATCCCGGTCAGGAACTCTGGATCATTCCCAAAGAATAACATAACTCAAGAAAGACCCCTTTTTTTTAGTCATCAGCTGCGCATGGGGTTTCTTCTCTTACTTGTATGAGTAAAATACACGGGAATGGATGAAGAGACCTTGAGGATTTAGCCTTCTTGGAAGAAAAAGGGGACAGGCCCCTTTTTTTTCTTTCCTGTTGACTATTCATCTTGAACAGAGAAATCCTACTGGCTAGATGCGGATATTCTTTGCTGAGGAGAGAAAAGGATGCCGGGTTTGAGGCTACTTTTTCTTCTTTAACTTTTCCTTAATATCTTTCTTCTTTTTTTCTTTCTTCTTGAATTCTGTACCGATAAGCTCAAGCACTGCCATCTCCGCTCCATCTCCTGCACGAGGTCCGACCTTCACGATCCTTGTGTAACCCCCCGGTCTTTCGCTAAAACGCGGCCCAAGCTCTTCAAAAAGCTTTTTCACCACAATCCTTTTGTAGATGAATCTTAAAGCCTGCCTTCTCGAGTGAAGAGTATCCTTCTTGGCCAGTGTGATCATCTTTTCGGCAAGAGGCCTTGTGGCTTTGGCCTTGGCCAGTGTTGTGGTAATGCGTTCTTTTTCCAGAAAAGATGTCACCTGATTGCGAAGCAAAGCCCGTCTCTGCGCGCTGTTTCTCTGGAGTTTTTTCCCTTTAACAAGATGCCTCATTCATCATGCTCCACTTCTTCCTGTTCTTTCTTTTCCACTTCAATCTTTTCCAATAATTTGGGATGAAGATCCAGGTTGAGCCCCAGACCCAGTTCCTGGAGGGTTTCTTTGATTTCAGTCAGAGATTTGCGTCCAAAATTCTTTGTTTTGAGGAGTTCTTCCTCAGTTTTTCGAACAAGCCCATAGATTTTTTCAATCCCTGCAGACCTGAGGCAATTATTGGACCTGACCGAGAGTTCAAGATGGTCTATGGACTTTGAGAGGATATCCTGCTGGGATAGATAAGGAATTTCCTTCTTTGCGGCCACCTGCTCCCTTTCCATCGGTTCATCAACAATATTCAGGAAAATGACCAAATGGTCCCTCATGATTTTTGCAGCTTGAGCGAGAGCATCCATCGGAGAAGTCGAACCTGTGGTCCAAATCTCTAAATTCAGTTTTTCATAGTCAATCCTCTTGCCTACTCTAGCGGGTTCGACTTTGTAATTCACCCTCAAGACTGGAGAATGAGAAGAATCGAGAGGAATATAATCCACGCTCAAATTTTCATCAAAATTTTGATCCGCAGAGATATATCCCCTGTTATTCTTGACGATCATCTCGATATCCAGCTTGCCGTCCCTATCAAGGGAAGCAATATGGATATTTTTGTCGAGAATCTCGATATCCCCATCATATTCCATGTCAGATGTTTTTGCCTCTGCTGGCCCTTTCTTTTTCAGAGTCATCACTTTCTGCTCTTCTCCTTCGAGCTTTAAAGGAACACTTTTCATGTTCAGGATGATATCTGTCACATCTTCTACTACTCCAGGAATACTTGAAAATTCATGGAGTACCCCCTGTATTCGAACAGCTGTTATCGCTGCTCCGGTTACAGAAGAAAGCAGAATCCTCCGCAACGCATTTCCTATTGTGATGCCAAAACCTCTTTCAAAAGGTTGGGCCGAAAAGCGGCCGTAAATCTCAGTCAATGAATCGAAATCGCACTCCAGATATTTCGGCCTCTGAAAACCTGTTTCTATCATACTTCCTCCTTTTCAGCCTCCGTTATTGTCAAATTCTATCACTGAGAAACAAATATGAACATTCTCAGCAACTCCAATAACTCAAAAAATAATCTATTTTGAATAAAGCTCAACGACCAAGTGCTCTTCTACTGGGAATGTAATATCTTCCCGAGCAGGGAAAGTGAGAATCTTGGCCTGCATTTTTTCCCAATCCACATCTACCCACCCCGGGATAGTCTTCCTCTTGTTTGAGCTCACAATGGCTTTCAGCTCTTCATGCTTTGCTGATTTGTCCTTGAATAAGATAGTATCCCCCTTATCGACCAAATAGGAAGGAACATTGACTTTCCAATTGTTGACGCGGAAATGGCCGTGTGTGATCAACTGGCGCGCATGACTCCGGGAGTGCGAAAATCCTACAAGATATATAACATTATCCAGCCTTCTTTCCAGCATGGAGAGAAGGGTATCTCCTGTGACCCCTCTTTTCTTTTCGGCCCTCATGAAGAAGAGCCTGAACTGCTTCTCCGACATCCCGTAATACCTCTTCAATTTTTGTTTCTCCCTGAGCTGAAGTCCGTATCCAAGGATTCTTCTTCTCCTCCGTCCGTGTTCTCCCGGAGGATAAAGCCTTCTTTCAACTGGACATTTATCAGTTAGACATTTATTCCCTTTCAGGAAGAGCTTGACCTTCTCTCCACGACAGAGACGACAAACGGATTCTCTGTATCTTGACATCTTTATCTCCTTACATTCCTGTTCGCATTTAAACTCTTCTTCTCTTCCGGACACGGCAGCCATTATGAGGTAATGGAGTCACATCCTTTATGGATTTTATCTCCAAACCGTTTGTCTGGAGAGCCCGAATAGCCGATTCTCTCCCAGCACCTGGACCTTTTACTCTCACATCAATATACCTGACTCCATATTCCTTCGCCTTCAATGAAGCCTCTTTTGCAGCCAGTTGGGCTGCAAAAGGTGTCCCTTTCCGGGCTCCCTTAAATCCAGATGTTCCAGAGCTGGACCAGCAGAGGACATCTCCCTGCCGATCTGTTATGGTTATGATTGTATTGTTGAAAGTGGATTGAATATAAGCCGCACCAAATCCAATCTCTTTCCTTACCTTTTTTTTCTTGGTTTTCCTTTTTGCTTTCGGCATGGATCACTCTCTCCTATTTGGTTTTAATCATTTTTACTGAATGGCCTCGAGCACCTCTTCTTGTCCGTGCGTTGGTCTTGGTTCTCTGGCCTCTCACGGGCAACCTCCTCTTGTGTCGCAGCCCCCTGTAAGAGCCTATATCGACCAACCTTTTTATATCCTGAGTCACTTCCTTTCTCAGGTCGCCCTCTATTTTCTCTCGTTTCTCGATGATTTCTCTGATTTTCTTAACATCTTCTTCGGTTAAATCCTTGACTTTTTTGTCTTTATCTATTTTCGCCTCTTGTAGAATATTATTGGATCTCGAACGTCCAATCCCAAAAATATAGGTTAGCCCGATTTCAACTCTCTTCTCCGTTGGAAGTGTAATTCCTGCGATTCTTGCCATTTTAACCTCGTATTATCCTTGTTTTTGTTTATGCTTCGGATTGGAACAGATAACCCGAATTATGCCTTTTCTTTTAATTATTCGACAGTTCCTGCAAATCTTCTTCACCGACGCCCTGACTTTCATTGTCTATTCCTTCATTTGAAACGATAAGTGATTCTTCCTTTAGTCAAATCATAAGGGGAGAGCTCAATCTGCACTTTATCTCCTGGGAGAATCCGGATAAAGTGCTTCCGCATTTTTCCTGATATATGAGCCAAAATCACATGTTTATTCGCCAGCTCGACACGAAACATGGCATTCGGGAGAGTCTCGATCACAGTGCCTTCAGTCTCAAAAACATCATCTTTAGGCATACTGATTCTCCTTGATATACGGCAAGCTGTTCTTTCCATCATTCAAGAGGCTTAAAATCTCAGTGCCTTCATCTGTGACCGCCACTGTGTGTTCGTAATGTGCAGAGAGACTTCTGTCTTTGGTGATCGCTGTCCAGTTATCATCCAAAATTTCAACGTTCCAGTCACCCATGGCAATCATAGGCTCCAATGCAAAAACCATGCCCGGCTTTATCTTTGGTCCTCTCCCTGGCAAACCAAAATTCGGGATTTGAGGTTCTTCGTGAAGAGAAAGGCCGATTCCGTGGCCGACAAAAGACCGGATGACTGAAAATTCTTGCGATTCAACATAACTCTGAATGGAATGAGAAATGTCCGAAATTCTATTTCCGACCTTTATCTGCTCCAATCCTTTGTAAAAGGCTTCTTCTGCTGTTTGGATGAGTTTCTTTGCTTTTGGAGTGATCTCTCCCACAGAGAAAGTCGCTGCTGCATCTCCATAATATCCTTCATACAGAACTCCGAAATCCAGGCTGATGATATCTCCTTCCCGGAGAGAACGAGAAGAAGGAATCCCATGAACAATTTCCTCATTGATGGAGGTGCAGAGGGATGATGGATATCCTCTGTATCCCTTGAAAGCAGGAATAGCACCCATTTCTTTGGCTCTTGTTTCTGCCCAGTTATTCAGCTCTTTGGTGCGCAGTCCTGGCTTGATCATTGCTCCTAGCTCATTTAAAATTTTAGCGACAATCTGGTTGCTCTTCTTAATGGCGCGCACTTCTTCCTCGCAGTATATGATCATTTTGTGACTTCCGCTTCTTGGGATCGAGCGAGTTCCTTATCCAGAAGAGAAGAAATATGCTGAAAAACAGATTCAACAGTCTCTTCTCCATCTATCCTGAAATAGACCTTTTTTCTCGAGTAATACTCTATAAGGACTTCTGTCTGCTCATGGTAGATTTTCAGACGGTCTTTGATGACTCCAGGTTTATCGTCATCCCTCAGCATCAGTTTTTCTTCACACACATCACAGGTTTCATCCTTCTTCGGGGGCTTATTTATCAGGTTGTATATGGCATCACAGTCCGGGCAGACTCTTCGCGCACCGAGCCTGTTTAACGCGGCCTGATCACTCAAATATATCTCGATAGCCATTTCCTCCGAAGCAGGGTCAATTTCCTCCAATCTCTGAGCTTGAGAGATGTCTCGAGGAAAACCATCCATAATGTATCCTTTCTGGCATTCGGGTTTGAAAATCCTGTTCTTGATCATTTTGACCACTATATCATCGCTCACCAATTCTCCACGGTTCATCTTGGCCTCAGCTTCTTTCCCAAGTGGCGTTCCATCCTGCACTTCACTGCGGAGAAGGTCACCCATGGAAATCTTAGGGAATCCGTATTTTTTCTCTAACAGATTGCCTTGAGTCCCCTTGCCAGAGCCAGGAGGTCCAAACAGAATGATTCTCATCCTCTCCTTCCCTTTAAACGGCCACGACGCATGAATCCATCATAATGTCGCATGACAAGCTGTGCCTCGATCTGCTGCATGGTATCCATCGCCACTCCAACAACGATCAGGATCGAAGTCCCTCCAAAATAAATATTCACTTGCAATCCCTGGGTGAACCATAGGGGCAGATTTTGATTTAAGAAATCTCCGATAAGTGGCAGAGAGCTTACTTTGAATCCCCTCGTTAAAAAATCGGGAAGAATGGCTATGGCTGCCAAGTATATGGAGCCCACAAGAGTGATCCGTGACAGGACATTATCTATAAAATCAGACGTATTTTTCCCTGGTCTTATTCCTGGAATGAATCCTCCGTATTTCCTGAGGTTGTCCGCAACATCAGAAGGATTAAAGATGATGGAGACATAAAAATAAGTGAAGAAGATGATTGCTGCCACATACAGGAGGTTATACAAAGGCTCGCCGGGATTAAACTGTAATGCGATCCGCTGGATAGTTGGATTTTTAACAAAAGAGGCGATCGTTGCAGGAATGGTTATGATCGAGGCAGCAAAAATGATAGGGATAACTCCGCCCGTATTCACTCTGAGTGGAAGATGAGTGCTCTGCCCTCCATAGATCTTTCTCCCGACAACTCTTTTTGCGTAGGAGACGGGTATCCGCCTCTGTCCCCGCTCCACAAAAACGATAAGGGCAACGATGGCCAGCATTATAGCAAACAGGAAGATGAGTTTTATAGGAGTCATGCTGCCGGTTCTCAATCCTCCAAAAACATCTTGAAGCATGCGGGGAAAATTCACCACAATCCCAGCAAAGATGATCAAGGAGATGCCGTTTCCAATCCCGCGTTCAGAGATCTGTTCTCCCAACCACATGACGAATACAGTGCCTGTTGTTAAAGTCAGCACCGTCAAAAATATGAATCCCAAACCAGGATTCGGGACGATGGGTACTCCGCTGGGACTGCTCTGTGTCTGAAGCCACCATGCGATTGCGGAAGACTGAATCGAACAGATAACAATGGTCCCATAGCGCGTGTACTGCGTAATTTTTTTTCTACCGAGGTCCCCTTCCTTGGACAACCTCTCCAAGTAAGGCCAGACAACCTGAAGCAACTGGAGGATGATAGAGGCGCTGATATAAGGCATGATCCCCAGTGCAAAAATTGTCATCTTGGACATATTCTGCCCGGAAAAAAGATCGACAAAACCGAGAATGGTTCCTTTCTGAGCTTCCCAAAACTCCTGCAGGGCATCCGCACTTATTCCAGGATTGGGGATCTGCCAGCCGACACGATAGACTGCGAGCAAAAGCAATGTGAAGATGACCCTTTTTCTAAGATCTGGGATACTGAATATGTTTCGAATACTTTCTAGCATCATTCACTTCCAATAAGGATTGCCTTTCCTCCCGCTTTTTCAATCTTTTTCAAAGCCGAGCGAGAAAATTTATGAGCATGTATGGTCTTGGATGAGGAAACATCCCCTCTTCCCAATACCTTTATGATTTCCGATTCTTTCTTAATGATACCTGCAGTCTTCAAATCCTTGAGTTTAATCTCTTGCTTTTTTATTTTTTCTAATCTTTCCAGGTTGACTTCGCTGTATTCCTTTTTGAAAATGTTCGTGAAGCCTCGCTTAGGAATCCTCCTATGAAGGGGCATCTGTCCGCCTTCAAATCCACGCTTGCGTGAGAATCCAGAGCCGGACTTCTGTCCCTTTGAACCGCGACCGGATGTCTTGCCGAATCCAGAGCCTGGGCCACGCCCTACTCGCTTCCTGGTCTTTTTAGAGCCTTTCGCTGGATGAAGATTGCTTAACTTCATTGTTTCTCTATCACTTCCACCTTGACTAAGTGTGACACTTTATTGATCATCCCCCAGATCTCGGGACAATCCCTGCGTATAACTTCTGAACTCATTTTCCGTAATCCAAGTCCTTTCACGACTTCCCGCTGTTTCCGTGGACGCCCGACAATACTGCGGACCAGTTTCACCTTGAGTAATTTCTCTTCAGGCTCGACTTTCGCAGATTTCGGTTTTTGACTCACTTCTGCCTGAGCTTTTCCCTCTTGAGCTTTTTTCACTGCCATATTCCGTCCTTTGTTTTTCCTCTATATTTTGAAACCGTTTCCGGGTCTTTTAATCTCTGTAATGCATTCATCGTGGCATGAGCCACACTCATCGGATTATTGCTTCGAATGGATTTTGTCAAAATATCCTTAATACCAGCCAACTCCATGATGGTTCTCACAGCTCCACCAGCAATGACGCCTGTTCCTTTTGATGCTGGCCGCAGAATGACTACACCTCCTCCGGCTTCTCCTCTAATAAAATGTGGAATTGTCGTATCTGCAAGAGGCACCTTGACGACTTTCTTTTTGGCATCTTCCACGGCTTTGGCAATAGCCATCGGAACTTCCCGGGCTTTTCCTTTTCCGATTCCAACGATACCATTTTTGTTTCCAACCGCTGCCAATGCCGAGAAACTGAGATTCTTTCCGCCCTTGACAACCTTGGTGACTCGACGGATAGAAATCACCTGGTCTTTAAGTTCGATTTCTTCCTCTTCTTCCTCTTTCTCTTTTACTTCCTCTTTTACTTCCTCTTTTACTTCCTCTTTTAACTCTTTTTTTTCTTCGTCCTTTTTTTCTTCTGCCATCTCTTTCTTCTCCGCTTCCTCTTCTTTTTCTGCGTCTTCCAGGGCACTTTCTCCCTGGAGTTCTTCCTCAGTCCCTTCTTTTGTAGGTTCTTTTTTTAATTCTTCTGTTTTTTCCTCTTCAGCCACTCCTCTTCCTCCTTGGTTTGCCTCTTAAAAAGTGAGGCCTCCTTTCCTCATGGCTTCAGCCAACGCTTTGATACGGCCATGGTAAGGGTAGATTCCTCTATCAAAGATTACACTTCCAACCTTCTTCGTCTTCAGCCTCTTAGCCAGCATCTCACCCAAGAGCTGACAGGCTTCAACATTCTTCGTATTTTTATTTTTCTGTTTAAATTCTTTTTCCAAAGTCGAGGCCGCAGCTAAAATACGACCATCATCGTCATTTATGACCTGTGCGTACACATAGCGGTTACTCTTGAATACATGAACTCGGGGTCTCGCAGAAGTTCCTTGGATCTTCTTCCGAATTCTCTTCCTGATGCGTCCTTTCGCACTTTTCTTTAACACGACCTTGTCTTTATACACCTACAACCACCGCCTTACGTTCTTTTTTGATCAAGCGCTCACCGACATAGCGAATTCCCTTCAGTTTATAGGGATCCGGTTTGCGAAAACTTCGAATCTCCTCCGAGATTTGACCAACCCGCTGTTTATCTATACCTTTAACTGTGATCAAAGTAGGCTTTTCCAGAATGACCTCAACATCCTTAGGTATTTCATACACGATTGTTTTGGAATAACCCAGGCTCAACTCCAATTTGCCTTTGTCCAGCTTGGCTCGATACCCGACTCCCACAATTTCCAGCTGCTTGGAAAATCCTGTTGATACACCAACAGCCGCATTGAACGCTAAACTCCGGCATAAACCGTGAAAGGATTTCTGCTCTTTGGAATCATCCGATCTGGTCAGGATGAGCTGGTTATCCTTCAGCTCAGTCTTGATCCCGGAAAGCAAAGGAGACGATAGCTTTCCTTGAGGCCCCTCAAATTCGAGCTTTCCCGGCAAAATATTCACCTTCACTCCATCTGCTAGGATTACAGGCTGTTTTCCGATACGAGACATCTTAAAATTCCCTCTTCATTTGATTTACCAAATAAAACACAAGACCTCTCCTCCGACACCAAGCTCTTCACATTTTTTCCCAGTGGCGATTCCATTAGATGACGACAAGATCACGATTCCCATTCCACCGAGAACCTTGGGTATAGAGTCTGCTTTGCAGTAAATTCGACAACCCGGCCGACTGGCCCTCCGGAGTCCTGTTATAACGCTCTGTCGGTCATCCGTGTACTTGAGAGTGATGTTCAAAATTCCCTGTTTTTTATCTCCAATCATCCTATAATTCTTGATATATCCCTCATCTTTCAAGACTTTAGCAATTTCGACCTTCATGCGTGAAGAGGGAATGCTCACATCCTTCTTGTTGATATTTGCAGAATTTCTTATCCGCGTTAACATATCTGCTATAGGATCGGTTAAACTCATGATTTCATCCTTTCCAAAATATTACCAAGAGGCTTTTGTAATTCCAGGTATTTCGCCTTTTAACGCGAGCTCCCGGAAGCATAACCGACACATGTCAAACTTCCGGTAATACCCTTTCGAACGCCCGCATATCCGGCACCGCCTTTTCTTCCTTATTTTATATTTCGGTTCTCTCAAGTATTTTGCCATGGACGATTTTCTACTCATTGTTCCAACACCTCTCCAAAAGGCATCCCTAGTCTTTTGAGAAGGGCTTGGCCCTCTTTATCGGTTTTCGCGGAAGTGACGATCGTGATATTCATCCCCCGCTGTCTTTCCACTTTTGTATAATCGATCTCCGGGAAAACCAGTTGATCTCTCATTCCCAAAGTATAGTTTCCACGTCCATCAAAGGATCTTGGGGAAACACCCCTGAAGTCTCGCACTCGAGGGAGGACGATATTGACCAAACGATCAAAAAACTCATACATCCTCTTCCCTCGCAAGGTCACATAACATGCAATGGCATGCCCTTTGCGAAGCTTAAACGACGAAATTGATTTTTTCGCTCTGCCAGTTGCAGCCCACTGACCGGTGATGAGGCTCAATTCTTTTTTTGCAGTGTCCAAGACTTTTATATTCTGGATGGCATCACCCACACCGATGTTGATCACGACCTTTTCAAGTCTGGGCACAGCCATTTTATTCTTAAAAGAAAATTCCTTCTGAAGCTCTGGAATAATCTCTTTTTTATACTTATCAATAAGACGACTCATCTCTCTTTCCTCATTATTGCTTCTCTAAGTTATTTTCGCATTTGCTGCAGACTCTGATTTTGCTCCCATCTTTCAATGTTTTCTTTCGTATTCTCACTCCTTGGCCACATTCAGAGCAAAAAGGCATCAAGTTAGACACATGGATGGGAGCTTCCCTCTCCATGATTCCTCCCTTGATGTTCTTGCTTTGATCAGGACGCATGAACTCCTTCACGAAATTCACCTTCTCCACCACAACTCTATTTTTTTCCGGAATGACTTTTAATACTTTGCCTGTTTTTCCTCTGTCTCGCCCATTTATCACGACAACGACATCATTTTTCTTTAAACTGATCGTGTTCATTAAAGGACCTCCGGGGCAAGAGAAATAATCTTCATAAACTTTTTTTCTCTCAACTCTCTTCCAACCGGGCCAAAAACACGGGTTCCGATCGGCTCTCCCTGACGGTCAATGATCACTGCCGCATTATCATCAAAACGAATATAAGAACCATCTCTGCGTCGAACTTCCTTCCGTGTTCGAACAATGACAGCTCGCACAACTTTTCCCTTAGCGATCTTACTTTCCGGCTCAGCTTCTTTGACTGTTGCGGAAATGATATCTCCGATGGAGGCGTTTTTTCCAACCCCTCCTCCCAGAGGAGTGATACACAATATCCGCCGTGCACCGGAATTATCAGCCACTCTCAGCACAGTCTCTGTTTGGATCATTCTTTCTTGTCCTCAATCTCTTTTTCTGCATCACTGGGGGACAACCCAACTATTTCCTGAATCCGCCATCTTTTCCTTTTGCTCAAAGGCTTCGTTTCAATGATTTTAACAGTGTCCCCAACCTTACACTTTTCGTACTCATCATGAACGAGAAATTTTTTCTTCCTTTTAATGATCTTTTTGTACAAAGGATGTCTTACTGGACGTTCGACAAGAACTGTGGCGGTCTTTTTTGCCTTAGTGTTGACAACAACGCCAATCTTTGTGGTTTTCTTGACCTGATTCTTTTCCATCCTCTATTTCTTCCCTTCACTTTTTTCTCTTAAAATGGTTTTTATCTTGGCAATATCCCTTTTGAGATTTTTAAGTTTCATTGCGTTTTCCAACTGGCCCAAGGCATGTTGAAATTTCAACTTGAACAGCTGATCTTTGACTTCCTCTTCCTTGGTTCTCAATTCCTCTTCAGATAAATCTCTTAATTCTCTTGCTTTCATCTCAATTCCCTGCTATCCCTCGAAATAAATCTCGTTCTCAGTGGGAGTTTGTGGGCTGCCAGCCTCATTGCCTCCCGGGCGATGCTTTCCGGTATTCCCTCTATCTCATACAGTATTTTTCCTGGCTTAATCACATCCACCCAAAATTCAGGGTCTCCTTTTCCTTTTCCCATTCTCACTTCTGTGGGCTTTTTCGTGACAGGCTTCCACGGAAAAGTCCTGATCCAGAGTTTTCCTCTCCTTTTGACATGCCGGGTGATGGCAATTCGGCCCGCTTCAATCTGGCGGGCAGTCAGCCAGACCGGCTCTAAAGCCTGCAAACCATACTCTCCAAACTCAAGAGAAGCCCCTTTCTGGGGCGATCCTCTCATCCGTCCCCTTTGTTGCTTTCTGTATTTGACCTTTTTGGGCATCAACATGATTAAATCTCCTCTACCTCAGTCGTTTGAGAGGACATCTTTGGTTTTTCCACATCTGTCCTGTAAATCCAGACTTTTATGCCGATCTGTCCATACGTCGTGAACGCCTCTGTGAAGCCATAATCAATATCCGCTCTCAGCGTCTGAAGTGGCAATTGTCCCTTGAGATACCATTCAGAACGAGCGATCTCATTTCCTCCCAATCTGCCCGAACACATCACTTTAATCCCCTTCGCTCCCATCTTCAGTGCCATATCCACAGCTCTCCTCATGGCCCGACGATACGCGATCCTCTTTTCCAGTTGGACGGCAATTCCTTCACCGACTAATAAGGCATTGAGCTCGGGTTTATCGACCTCTCTGATATCAATGTACACTTCTTTTTTCACTATTTCCTGAAGGAGAGATTTCAGATTTTCGATTTCCTTCCCGCCTCGACCGATGACTATACCTGGCCGTGCCGTGTGAATGATAACTCGAACTTTGGGTCCCACACGCTCCACACCGATCTCCGCAATTCCCGCATGATAATACCGTTCCTTGACGAGTTTTTTCATTCCAAGGTCCTCATGAACGAACTGACTGTACTCTTGCCCTTTTGAAAACCAACGGGAACTCCATTGTTTGTTGAATCCTAACCGGAATCCAAAAGGATGTGTCTTCTGTCCCACTTTTTATCTCCCTTTCCTGTCTTCTAGATACACATGGACATGGCTTTTTCTTTTTAAAATCCGAGCGGCTCTTCCCATAGGAGCAGCTTTCCACCTCTTCATTTGAGGGCCGTGATTGACGAATATTCTGGATATATACAGATTATCCACATCGATGTCCGGAAGCTTCTGCTGGGCATTCGCAATAGCTGAGCGAAGAACTTTCTCAACTATAGAACTGGCTTTTTTCTTTTTAGAAAAACGAAGAATCGTCAAGGCCTCTCCTACGTATCTATCTCTAATCAAATCAGTTACTAACTGGCATTTCTGTGGAGCGATATTTACATATTTTCCCACAGCCTGCGAAACAGTGGCGTCTTCCTTCATTTTACTTCTTCATCCTGATCGTTCTTGCGGTTTTTGATGTATGACCTTTAAAAGTCCTGGTGGGGGAAAACTCTCCCAATTTATGTCCAACCATATTTTCGCTGATGAAAATTGGAATGAATTTTCTTCCGTTATGGACGGCAATCGTCAGGCCTACCATCTCTGGAGTAATCGTAGACCGCCTCGCCCATGTCCTTATGACTTTTCTTTTCTGGCCCTTGGTTTCTAAAACGGCGATCTTTTTCATGAGCTTCTCATCCAAATATGGCCCCTTTTTTAAAGATCTACTCATGATTACTTACTCCTTCTTCTGACGATAAAGGACTGTGTTCTCTTGTTTCTTCTCGTCTTGTATCCCTTTGTGGGTATTCCAGTGGGACTCACAGGATTTCGGCCTCCCTTGGCCTTCCCTTCTCCTCCTCCATGAGGATGATCTACGGGATTCATTGCTGTCCCTCGCACATGAGGCCGTCTTCCTTTCCATCGGTTTCGTCCTGCTTTTCCAACGGAAATATTCGCATAATCCGCGTTTCCAATTTGACCGATCGTGGCACGGCAATCCAGATGAACTTTCCTGATCTCAGAGGACGGCATGCGGATCTGCGCATAGTCTCCTTCTTTGGCCAGAACTTGAGCTCCAGTCCCGGCAGACCTGACCAGTTGTCCACCCTTGTTTATCTTCAATTCGATGTTGTGAATGATCGTACCAAGGGGAATACTCCTCAGAAGCATGGAGTTTCCTGGCAATATGTCCACCTGTTTATCTGAAGAGACCAAAGCTTGGCCGACTTTTAAATTCATAGGAGCCAAAATATATCGTTTTTCACCATCTTTGTACTTTATCAGAGATATGAATGCTGAGCGATTCGGATCATACTCAATGGTTTCCACGACTCCTGGAATTTCAAGCTTATCCCTTTTAAAATCAATAATGCGATACTGGCGTTTATGCCCTCCTCCACGATGACGAATGGAAATGTGTCCTCGAGAGTTGCGCCCTCCTGATTTGGGAAGAGGTTGAAGAAGAGGCTTATGGGGGCGGTTTGTTGTCAGTTCTTCAAAAGTGAGCCCCGTTTTCTGCCGCATGCTCGACGTTCTCGGTCTGTATGTTTTTATTCCCATTTTAGACAGCCTCGAAGTATTCAATCATTTTTTCGCCTTCTTTGAGCTTCAAGTACGCTTTCTTCCAATCTTTTTTTCTTCCCTCGTTTCGGCCCACTCTTCTCTTTTTTCCTCTCTTGTTCATGATCCTGACACTCTCCACTTTCACATTGAAGAGCTTTTCAGCGGCTTTCTTTATTTCACTCTTATTCGCTCTGGGATCGACTTCAAAACAGACTTCTCTGTTCATCTCCTTGAGCATCGTACTCTTTTCAGTGATGACTGGCTTCAAAATTATCTTATACGGATCTTTCATCACTTCAATTTCTCCATCAGCGATTCAAATGCCGTCTGAGTAAAAACCAGCCATTTGTGGTTCAAAACGTCATAGACATTGACTGAGTTACAATCCACGGCCTTGGCTTTTGGAAGATTCCTGAAAGACAGAAATAAGTTTTTATTTTGATGATGGTCCACAATCAATGCGGAATCCAATTTCAAAGATTTCAGGAGTTTCGCTCCTTCTTTTGTTTTTGGCTCCTTGAGTTCCAGAGCTTTAAGGATGAGCAACTGCTTTTCGGCCAATTTCATGGATAGCGCCGATTTCAATGCATTTCGTCTTGCCTTTTTCGGCAGACTGTAATAATAGCTTCTCGGTTTCGGACCAAAGGTCACACCTCCACTCCTCCACAGGGGAGAACGAGTGCTTCCTGCCCGGGCCCGTCCCGTTCCTTTCTGTCTCCAGGGTTTCCGGCCCCCACCTCTCACTTCGCTCCTGGTTTTGGTGGAAGCTGTCCCTCGTCTTTGGTTCGCGCGGTAGTTCACTACAGCCTCATACAGAAGATGCTCCTTAACGGGATAGGCAAAAATCTCTTTCGGAACACTCATCTCACTGACTTTCTTTCCGCTTGTGTCTAAAACCTGAACTTTGCTCATATCTTACTCTTTCTTTTTCCGTTTCTTCGGCTCCGGTGGAGTGGATTCAGCTTCAGGCTGCTCGGAGGATTCATCCTTCGGCTGCTCTGGCTCGGACTGATCTGATTTTCGCTCGACCTGATCAGACTCAGGTGGCGCAGCTTTTTCTTGTTCAGGCTCCGCTTTCTCTGGTTTCGATTCTTCTGGCTTACCTTTTTCCGTTTTATCTTCCTCAGGTTTCCCTGATTCTGCGTTCTCGGACTCCGGCTTTACAGATTCCTTCTGTTCTTTTTTATCCTTCTCGGGCTTAGGCATCTCAGATGCAGGAGGCTCGGGTTGCGTCTTTTCTGGTTTTGTACGCTCAGGCTCTGGTTCTTCAGGACGGAAATTCACTTTTTTGATCAACAGATACCCTCCGTTGGCACCGGGAACAGCTCCTTTAACCAACAAAAGATTGTTGTCCTTATCTGCCTCAATGACGATTAAGTTTTTGACAGTCACTCTCTGGTTTCCCATTTGCCCGGGGAGCTTTTTTCCCTTGACCACTCGGGAAGGATAGGCAGAAGCTCCTATAGAGCCTGGCTTTCTATGGAACATCGAACCATGACTGGCTTTGCCTCCATGAAAACCCCAGCGTTTGATCACGCCGGCAAAACCTTTTCCTTTGCTCGTGCCGATCACATGAACTTTCTCTCCAGCCTGAAATATATCCACAAAAAACTGGTCACCCTCCTTGACTTCTCCGTGCTCTCTAAACAGAAACTCTCGAAGGATTTTTGCAGGAGGAATCCCAGATTTGGAATAATGGCCGATAAGAGGCTTCGAGGGCTTCTTTTGACCGGACTCTTCCACAAGACTCAACTGAATGACAGAATACTCATCCTTATCTTGTGTCTTTTTCTGGATAACTGTGCACGGCCCAGCTTTGATCACAGTGACAGGAATCACATTTCCAGCTTCATCAAAAGTCTGGGTCATCCCAATCTTCATTCCGATCAGCCCTTCGACCATTCCTATTCTCCTCCTGTACCAAAGGCTTGAATCTCGACATCAATTCCGGCAGGCAAATCCAGTTTCTGAAGCTCCTCAATAGTCTCGTTGTTGTATTCGCTTATATCAATCAACCTCTTATGAATCCTCATCTCAAAATGCTCTCGAGATCTTTTATCCACATGAGGAGAACGAAGAACGCAAAACCGATGAATACGGGTGGGTAAGGGTGTCGGACCAGAGATATTGGCACCTGTTCTCTTGGCTTTAATGACAATGTCTTTGACAGACTGGTCTAGCAGCCGATGATCAAATGATTTGAGCCTGATTCTAATTTTTTCCATTTTTGGTGTTCCTCGTTCTCTTAATAATTATTTCCTCGTATCAAATCCTAATCTCTCACTCCTTATTCTATCTTAATATCTTTGTTACTCCGTGATATCGGTGACCGTTCCGGCTCCGACTGTTCGTCCACCTTCTCTTATCGCGAACTTCAATCCTTTCTCCATCGCCACATCCGTTATCAACTCTATATCCAGGTTCACATTGTCCCCGGGCATCACCATCTCCACTCCACTCGCTAACTTCACA